>CAJWSS010000064.1:0-8984 GCA_913045915.1 uncultured Alphaproteobacteria bacterium
GCCGCTGCTGACCTAGCTGCTTTGCCTTCTGATTTTGTTCTCAGAGATACCTCAACCTTCTTCTTATTAAACCTATGCCGCAAGTCTGCAGGCACAGCCCTAGAGAAGTAAAAAGTATCTTTTCTTTTGTAAAAATATACCGGAGACCTTACCCACACCATGATCACATAAGCTCCTGTTCCAAAACATTAATCGTTTGGATTCAGTTACTTGGACCACGGTCCGCGGTACTTTATCTGGAAGTTTTGGAGCGGGTGAAGGGATTCGAACCCTCGACCCCAACCTTGGCAAGGTTGTGCTCTACCACTGAGCTACACCCGCGTTGCACCATGTGCATAGAAATCTGTTTTTTCAGGTCATTTGATCTCAGTCTAGGACAGTCTGAGATACATCTGCCAGATCCATTGCAAGGATAAAACAGACGGTCTTAAAACGCGAACCGCTGGCCGATTGTATAATCCAAGAGCCAGCACCTTGCAAGAGGCAAATATCCATATCTGATCACCTGCGCCGGGTTTGAAGATCAGCCCGCTGGCCCCGCATCACCAATCGGTCAGATCGCCGGGGTGATACACAAGGCCGCCCTATAATGCGTTATGCAATTCGGCGGCAATGTGATTTTGTTGCGACTCGTCTAAATAGGGGTGCATGGGCAGGGCTAGAACCCGGCCGCATAAATCAGCGGTCACGCCAAGACCGCATTGGCTTTGCGGAAAATTTTGGTAGGGCGGTTGCCGATGCATCGGAACTGGATAATAGATCGCGGTGGGCACCCCGCTGGCACCAAGATGTTTGATCACATGATCCCGGTCGCTGGCCTGTGGCAGTTTAATGCAATATTGCGCCCAGCTTGATGTGGCCCCATTTGCCAGCCGTGGGGCGTCTACAATATCGCCAATCAGCTTTTGGTAGCGGTCTGCCACGGCCTGCCGCAATGTCAGCTCTTCTTCAAAAATATCAAGTTTGGCGTCAAGCACGACAGCCTGCATACTGTCCAGCCGGCCGGTCATGCCAATGCGGATATTTTCATATTTATCCTTGCCCATACCATGAATGCGGCATGATCTGATGATATCAGCGATGGCGTCATCATTGGTAAACACCGCGCCGCCATCCCCATAGGCACCAAGCGGTTTGGCTGGAAAAAAACTGGTACAGGTGACATCGGCAAGTTGGCCAACTGGCCGGCCCTGCCATTGCGCACCAAAGCTCTGCGCCGCATCATCGATCAGCCACAAATCATGTGCGTTGGCAAAGGCCCGAATGGCATCATAATTGGCGGGTTGCCCGAACAGACCAACACCGATAATGCCAACCACCTCAATATTGGCCGCTTGTCCGGCCGCCAGCGCCGCGTCAAGCTTATTCGGATCAAGGTTGAAACTATCGGCTTCGACTTCGGCAAAAATCGGAATGGCCCCCATGGTGGGCATCACTTCAGCACTGGCCGCAAAGGTAAATGATGGCACGATCACGCCCTGGCCCGGTTGCAACGCCAACCCATGCAATGCCAGCAATAACGCATCTGTTCCCGATGAACATGAAATATTATGAGCCGCTTTGGTCCATTCACCAAGCCGGCTTTCTAGCGCGCTAACTTCTGGCCCCATGATATAGGCCCCGTGGTTCAAAACGGCATGCAACCCGGCATCAATTTTTTCGCGGATCCGGCTTTGCTGTTGCGCCAAGTCAATAAATGCGATGTTCATCTGGCATCTAGTCCTGTGAATAATTTGTGTCAATTAAAGCGGTTTGCATCTGGTCAAGAACGGTTTGTACATTCAACGCTTCGGCAATATCGCTTGCGGCTGGATTACCTGTTTGACAGCATGTGATAAAAGCCCGCATTTCATCTTTTAATGGTTCAGCTTCGGGAACTGGCAACGCCACCGGACTGGCGCGGTCGACAATAAAATGCTCACCGTTCAGCCGCATCGAGTCTTGATAGAGTGTCAGTTTTTCAGGCCAGGGTTTGGTGTCATCAAACACCATTGATCCGGCGGTGCCAGTCACGGTCAATTGATGTTCTTTAAACGGGCTTAGCCAGCTTGTTTGCATGCCGGCTGACAAGCCATTTTCAAATCCTAGAAAACTGCTCAAATAATCGACCACACCAGCGGTCATATGGCTACTGCCCGCACAATGAATTTTGTTTGGCATGCCGCCGGCAAGTGCCAGAATGAGCGATAGGTCATGCGGACATAAATCAAACAAGACAGATTCGGTATTGCGTATGCGGCCCATCGCCAAGCGGTTTGCCTGAATGTGGCGCAATGTGCCGATGGCACCAGCGCTGACTTGTGCTTGCAATTCACGGAAGGCGGCATGATAGCGGATCAGATGCCCGACCATCACCCGCCGCCCGGCTTTTGTGGCGGCATCGGCGATGCGGATGGCCCCAGCAAGCGTCAATGACAGGGGTTTTTCGACATAGACATGTTTGCCAGCCTGTAGCGCCGCAATGGCAAGCGGGTCGTGGCTAGGTGCTGATGTGGCGATGACGACACCATCAATATTCTGGTCAGCCAGAATGGCATCAAAATCACATTTCTGGCTGTGAAATTGTGCGGCAAATTCGGCGGCGTTTTCGTCATGACGGTCGGCAACCGCCGCCAACACATCAAGCTGTGCCAAATTGCGGGCGAGGTTACGCCCCCACATACCACAGCCGATCAGCCCGATTTTTGTCATGTCATAATGCCCGATTGCCTGCGTGATGTGGTTGTCTTAATATGCATCACGAATCGGGTCAATCGTTGCATTTTGTTACAATTGTGACAGGTTGGTTTCACCCCGTAAGCCTGCCAGGTAGAATAGGCCACGACAAATTGGAGTGTTTCAGATGGATGCGTCGTCTGCGTTTAAAGACAGTTTGCCAACAACGCCGGAAACATTAATGCGTGCACTGACATCTCTAGATATCAGCTATACCACACATACACACCCGCCCCTGCGCACAGTTGAAGATGCCAAGACGTTTCGTGGTGATTTGCAAGGTGCTCATATCAAAAATCTATATTTGCGCGACCGCAAAAAACGAAATTTTCTGCTTGTGGCGGAAGAAGACAAGTCCATTGATCTAAAGGCGCTACCCGGCCTGATCGGGTCTGATAGATTGTCATTTGGCAGTGCGGACCGGTTATTTGAAATGCTAGGGGTGCGCCCCGGCGCGGTCAGCCCGTTCACGCTTATCAATGACCCAGATCATCATGTTCAGCTTGTTCTTGATGCTGATTTGGCGGATCAGCCATGCCTGTTTGCCCATCCGCTGGTGAATGACATGACATTAGGTGTCAGCGGCACCGATCTGATGCGATTTTTTGCCCATACCGGGCACGACCCACAGCTTTTGGCGTTCTAAACGGGCGCACAAAAAACTGGTCTTGTTAAACGATTTTATCATGCCTACATAAAGGTCAGATACGCATCTTAGTGGGTGTGTATGACAGCTATGGTGCCGCTGTGGCATCTCACACCCTAGGGGAACAGAATTTATGGAACATATCCTTGGCACGACCGCCAGCGCACCGATTGATGTTGATATGAATAATTTTATGGCTGAGGTGGTCGAAGGGTCATCGCAACAGCCAGTGATCGTGCAGTTTTGGGCGCCATGGTGTGGGCCGTGTAAACAGCTTGGCCCAGTGCTTGAAAAAGTGGTGGCCGCGGCAAATGGCAAGGTCAAGATGGTGCGGGTCAATATTGATGACAACCAGCAGATTGCCCAGCAATTGCGCGTTCAATCTGTGCCGACTGTCTATGCGTTTGTTGATGGCCAGCCGGTCGACGGGTTTGCCGGGGCCCAGCCCGAATCAGCGGTGACCCAATTTATCGAAAAAGTGTCGTCACTTGGTGGTGCCGGTGCGGATATTGCCAGCATGTTAGACGCGGGTAATGCGGCTGTCGAAACACAGGATTTTGCCAGTGCCATGCAAATTTTCCAGCAGGTGATGGAAGCCGATCCCGACTCGGCCGAGGCGCTGGCTGGTTTGGTGCGGTGTCTGACCGGTATGAAAGACCATCAGGCGGCCCGTGAAATTGTCGATCAGTTGACAGACGAATTTCGGGAAAAGCCAGCCATGCAGGCGGCCATTGACGCACTTGAACTTGCCGAACGCGCGGCAGAATCTGCCGGCGATCTGGATGTGGCACAGGCCGCGGTTGCGGCAAACCCCAATGATTTGCAGGCCCGTCAGGATCTGGCGATGGCGCTGTTTGCCACTGGTGATAATGCTGGTGCGATGGCCCAGCTTTTGGAATCTATCCGTATTGACCGTAGCTGGAATGAAGACGCGGCACGGATGCAGCTTTTAGAATTTTTCAAAACATTGGGCGCGGCCAACCCCGATGTGATGACCGCCAGACGCCAGCTATCAACCTTGCTGTTTGCCTAAGTTGGCGGCGTGTTTTTCTGGGGCCAGCCATGACCAAACAGTAAATTGAGGTGAGGATTACATAGATGACGCAAGATCTACCAGCCTTTGCAATTGATGATTTGCCTTCAACCATCCCGATGTTCCCGTTGCCAAGCGCGTTACTTTTGCCGGGGGGGCATTTGCCGCTGAATATTTTTGAGCCACGTTATCTGGCGATGGTCGATGCCGCATTGGCCAGCCCAAACCGGTTAATTGGCATGGTCCAGCCAACCGAAGATGAGCAGGCGATTGATCGGCAAAACCAGCCAGTACCCGGCTTGTTTTCAATTGGTTGTGCCGGACGGATCACTTATTTTCAGGAAACTGAAGATCACCGCTATTTAATTGCGCTTACTGGCCTTAGTCGGTTTCGTTTGCTGGATCAACGCCTGCAACCGGCAGGGTTTCGCCATGCAGATGTTGACTGGGATGAATTTCAGGCTGATTTGCAGGCTGATACGAGCCCAATTGACCGGCAGCCGCTCATCACGGTGATGAAAGAATATTTCAAGCTCAAAGGCTTTGACGCTGATTGGTCACAAATTGAACAGTCAAACAATGACCAGCTTTTGGCAACTTTATCTATGGTTTGCCCGTTTGAGGTGGCTGAAAAGCAGGCCTTGCTAGAGGCGAATGATTCGTCAACACGTGCCGATTTGCTGATTGCGATGATGGAAATGGCACTACATGAGGATAATGGAGGTCAAGATGCCCGGCACTGACGCAACCCCAAATCGACAAAAATCGGGTGATGTTGATCCGCGGCTTCTTGATGTGCTGGTATGCCCACTCACCCGCAGTGCCTTGCATTATGACCGGGCGCGGCAGGAATTGATAAGCCAGCAGGCGCGCAAGGCCTTTCCGGTACGCGATGGTGTGCCGATCATGTTGGTCGAAGAAGCCCGCGATCTTGGTGATGATGAATAGGCTGACCAGCATCATGACAAGGCCGCTTAATTTGGGCACATAGGGATAAATTCATGACAATAGAACCAGCCGCGCTATGGCCGGAAGAAATCCGCTTATCGAAGACCAAAGACAGCCTGTTTGTGAAATTTGACAATGGCTATGAAACCACTTTGTCAGCTGAATTATTGCGGGTTGAATCGCCCTCGGCTGAGGTTCAGGGGCATGGCAGTGGACAAAAAACCACGCCGGCCGGCAAGGCCAGTGTGACCATTTCAGCGCTTGAACCAGTTGGCAATTATGCCATTCGGATCAGCTTTAGTGATGGCCATGATACCGGGCTTTTTAGCTGGGATATTCTATATGATTATGGTCAGCGCCAACAACAATTGCTGGCTGATTATGCAGAACGGCTGGCGGCTATGGGCGGCAGTCGTCACTGATCTGGTAGCCGGCCATCAAGCAAATTGGCCCGTGCCAGAACGCCGCCGCGCGCAATCGATTGAAACAGGTTTTTTGCTGGGCTGGCATTGATCAGGCTCATCCCCAAACCGGCTAGTTTAGCTAGCGGATTCGGACCATAGGACATCATAGCGTTTAAGCCGCTTGTCATAGCCGTCATCGCGGCAACTTCAACTTGTCGGCCGCGCTGATAGGCCTGTCTAACAGATGCATGCCCGGCTGTGAGACCGCGCCGGTGTGCCTTGGCGATACAATCAGCCAAGATGGCGGCATCGGCGAGGGCCAAATTATATCCTTGTCCAGCAAGCGGATGAATATGATGCCCGGCGTCACCCGCAAACAACAGATGGTCAGTGCCCAGCTTTGGCATCCATGTGGGTTGTAGCGGCCAGCCAAAGCGTTTGCCAACAACATGCATGACACCAAGATGTGATCCAAAGGCGGCGTTGCAGGCCTGATCAAATACATCGTCATCGGCGCTTAATAATGTGTCGGCGGTTTGTTTTGGCAACGTCCAGACAAGCGAGGCAAGATGGTCACCTGATGGCATCAGGGCGATTGGACCATCTGGTAAAAATCGTTGAAAGGCGGTGTTCTCATGATGACGTTCCAGCGCCAGACTTGCAACGATGGCCGTCTGCCGGTGGGCTGCGGTGAATTTTCGCATCTGGCTGGCGTCAACCAACTGGCTTTTGGCCCCATCACAGGCAATGACAAGATCAAAATCAGGTACGGCCATGCCGGTACAATTCAACCGGGCTTTGCCAGCGACCCGTTGCATGCCGGTCACCGTGGCTGGCTGGATCACCGTCACCGGCCGTGTGTCCAGACTCTGACATAGCGCATCAAGCAAAGCCGCATTATCAACAACATAGGCCATTGGATGGCCGGCATCCTGCCAGCTCAGGCCAAATTCCTGTTGGCGGCGCGCCATGCGCCCGGTTCGGCTTGGTCCCTCGGCAACCATGATCCGGGTCACTGGAATTGGGGCTTTTGGTAATTGTGACCAGACCCCTAAAGCCTCTAGCATGGCTTTGCCGGCCGCATGGATGGTGGTGGTGCGGTTATCATCACGACGGGGTTTTGCTGTGGGCGGTGCTTGCGTCACAAGCGTCACCGAATCTGAACAATGCGACAACGTCACCGCCATCATTACGCCGGTTAGGCCGCCGCCAACTATTCCAATCTCAGACATTAGCTTTTTCCGCCCTTGGGGTGAAAATGCGTGGCAATAATCTGCTGTGCCAGATGATGCAGATCATCACCATCAAAAAGATAACTATGACAGCCGGCACGTTGGCCAGCTTCAACATCACTGTCGCGGTCGCCAACCATCACCGACCGGCCAAGGTCAATCTGCCATTTATCGGCAAGGTCAAACAATAGGCCGGGTTCAGGCTTGCGGCACCGACAGGGCGTTTTTAACGCGTCGGTAACGGCCAGCGGGTGGTGTGGACAATAGGCAATATCCTGTATCACCCCGCCAACTAAACGGGCCATTTTACGCAAATATTGATGAAATAAATGCATGTCATCGACGCTGAAAAGCCCGCGACCAATACCGCCCTGATTGGTCACAATAAAAACTGGTATGCCAGCTTTTTGAAACGCGTTTAATGCGTTAGCGGCACCGTTCACCCATTGAAATTTTTCAATTTCAAAACTATAGCCTTCATCGATTGTCAGGGTGTTATCCCGATCAAGAAAAATGGCAGGTGTCAAAATCATCAAAAAATGGCCTTTTATGCCGCGGCTGTTGAATACCGGTGTGCGTTGCCCAGTTTACAAAAATCAACTGGTTTTACCAGTGACTTAACATTGCTCCTTGGTGTGTCATGCGCTACCAATGACAATAGTTGATCGGCAATGCCTCTTGTTAACATTTTTGCCGATTTCTGGCATGGTCATTTTGGAGCGACAGACAGCTTATGAAACTCAACCCAGCGCATGCTATTTTCGATGGTAACATGTTTGTGCAGCTGCGCTCTATCCTCGAGCCCATTGCCCCGCACCCGAGTTTGCCAATGCTAGATATGTCGATTGGCGAGCCACAAATGCCGCCCTGTCAACTCTTGCTGGATAGTGTGGCAAAACATAATTCAGCTTGGCAATTCTATCCAAAAGCAACCGGCAATGCGCGGTTTATTGGCGCGGTTCAAAATTATATTGACCGGCGCTGGCCAGTTGCCAGCCAATTGGCTGATGACGCGCAGATTATCCCGGTGCCGGGCACCCGTGAACCGCTGCATCTTTTGGGGCATCTTGTTGCTGGCACAAAACCAAATGCGGTGGCGTTGGTCACCAATCCATTTTATCATGCGTGGCGGGCTGGGGCGCTGGCAAGCGGCGGCGAAATACAGTTTCTGAACAGCGGCGCCAATCATAATTTTCTGCCCGATCTGACGGCAATTGATGCGGATATTTTGGCCCGCACAACCTTGTTATATTTATGTAGCCCGACCAATCCGCATGGCAGCATCATGGATCTTGATTATCTGAAAATGGCCCTGTCATTGGCGCGCCAGCATGATTTTCTGGTGGTGATGGATGAATGCTACAGCGATATCTGGCGGCATCAACCGCCGCCTGGCATGATCGAAGCCGCCGCGGCTCTTGCCGCGGATGGGCCGGGTCTGGACCCGTTGCGCAATCTGGTTGTGTTGAATTCACTGTCAAAACGGTCTGGGGCGGCTGGTTTGCGGGCTGGCTTTATGGTTGGCGATCACAATGTGATTGGCCAATATTTAAAACTTGTCGGCAATGGCGGCAGTTTGGTGCCGACGCCATTGCTCGAAGTGGCGGCAGATTTATATGACGATGACGACCATGTGGCGGCGATCAGGTCTTATTACAATGCGAATTTTGACATAGCGGCGGCGCATTTGCGCATCACCCCGCCAGAGGGTGGGTTTTTCCTATGGTTGAAAGTTGATGATGATATTGATTTTGTGCAACGTTTGATGGCGGAACAAGCAGTACGCGCCCTGCCGGGCAGTTTTATGGCGGTGGCGACAGAGGCCGGCAATCCGGGCAGTGGCTATGTGCGGTTGGCACTGGTGCATGACGCAGACCGCACCGATACCGCGATACGCCGCATTGCTGAAATGTACCAGCGGCCATAATCAGCATAAAGGGTTTTTGATTAGATGGCAGTGAGCGACGATAAAAAGCCTGTTTTATCCCCGGCATTGGCGCAATTTT
>CAJWSS010000065.1:0-8931 GCA_913045915.1 uncultured Alphaproteobacteria bacterium
ACCAAAGCAGCAATGGATGAAGTCATAAAGCGACTTTTCTTTGAGATTTTTTCCTTTGAGTTCACTGACAATCGCATACAAAAATATCTTGCCAGCAAAACATTCCTAAATGAGGCTCTGTTTGAGGAATACCGTACATATTTTCCAATGCCGCATCCAAGTAAATCATTGGCAACGCTTCGGCCAGAATTGGAAAAGTTCTGGGATTATGAAAAGAACCATCCTCTGACGCCGGAGCATTTTACTGCTGGTAGCAATAGGAAGGTTTACTGGACGTGTCGTAAAGGTCACTCCTATCAGACAACGATTGTTGGCCGGGCTAAAGCTGTTGGCTGCCCGACTTGCTACAAGGCAAGAGGCCGGGGCCGAAACAAGCATCCAACGATAAATGACAAGCGTCAGTTAAATATGTTTTGAAGGTCGTTCAATGCCGAAAATAAACTGGGTACATTCTGGGTACAAAAAAATCAGCTAGCTTGCTAACTAACTGATTATTATACAAAGTAAATATATGGCGGAGAGGGTGGGATTCGAACCCACGATGGGCTCGCACCCATGCCGGTTTTCAAGACCGGTGCATTCAACCGCTCTGCCACCTCTCCGTAGCGCTTGTGCTAATGGAAAATAGGGGCATCTGTCAACATGATTAACAGCGGCTTTTTATTATTTTATTCATTTTGCCGCTATCTCGCGCAAGTTTGTTATTGTCGGCGGCGCAGATTGTCATATGATGCGAGAGGTTTTGGCAAATAAGGGCCACAATGTGGTCACCACATTGCAAACGCCTGTTTATGCGTGCCCATGCCATTGCCAGCGTTATTAACATGTTTGGAGACTATTTGCGTGATTCTGGCAGTTTTATCCGTCAATGCGGCTGTTCCCCGCGCCAAACGCGCTTTTGCCGTGCCTCGGCTGGGCTTGTTCCTGTTTGTTGCAATTTGTTGGCTGTTCAGCGGATCGATGGCATCTGCACAGTCATCAGGCAAACCACGCGCCACCAAAGTGGCAGTTGCTGAGGTGACAACCGAAACCATCGCCGATTTTGCAGAATTGCAAGGGCGTCTTGTGGCCGGTGCCACTGAGTCTGTAACCGCAGTCACAAGTGCTGAAATTGAAATTTTGGACCTGCAGCTTGGTGATGTTGTCGCCAAAGGCCAAGATATCGCCCAACAGGATCATGCAAAACTGGTTTTGAACCGCGTTATGCTTCAGGCCCAGCTTGCCGAAACAAATGTAAAACACGCGGATATCACTGCCGAGATAGAGAGTGAAACCGCGTTGCTGCAAATTGCTGAACAACGTGTGGCTCTGCTTGACCGCAAAGCTGACCGCGCCGAGGATTTGGTCGCGAATAACGCCTTGCCAATTGACGCCGCCGAAACAGCGCTGAGCAATAGTTTGGCGGCGCGCCAAAATCTATTGTCGCAAAAGAGCAGTTTGGCCCGTAAACAGGCACAATTGGCCGTCGCCGCGGTGACAAAGGACCGGCTCCGCGCCCAAATCAAACAGCTGGATGCGGATATTGCGGCCACAACTTTGCGGGCACGGTCAAATGGGCAGATTATCCACTTATTTGATGATAAACGTGGGTTTGCCCGCGAGGGCGACGTGATTGCCCGTATTCTTGACCCCTCTATTTTTGAGGTGGAGGTGGAAATGCCGGTAAACCAATTGGCGTTTTTACAGGATGTTAACACCATCAAGGCACGTACGCTTGATGGCTATCAACTAGATTTGGCTTTGCGCGTTATTTTACCAGTTCAAAACACCCGTACAGCTACCCGTGTTGTGCGGTTTCGTATGGAATCACCCCCAGCCGAAGCGATGCTGGCAAATAACGCCGTGGTGACGGTGCAGACCCCGATCACAAGTCCGTCCCCAGTCATTATCGTACCAAAAGATGCGGTGATTCCAGTGTCCGGCGGGCATATTGTGTATGTGGCTGTTGATGGGCGCGCCCAGCGACAACCGATCAAACTTGGTACGGCTGTAACCTCTGGCTTTATTGTCAGGTCCGGACTTGCTGCAGGCGCAGTTGTTGTTACACGGGGCAATGAACAGCTATCTGATGGCAAAGCCATTGACTATGGCGGCGATAAAGGCAAATCAACGCCAGAGGCGGACAGCTGATGGGGCGTCTGATCAAGCTTGCCATTGAACGGCCAATTGCCGTTATGGCAATGATTTTAATGACAATTGTGTTTGGCGCAGTGGCACTGCAAACCATTCCCATCCAGATGAGTCCGGATATCGAAAAACCGGTGCTTGATGTGCGGGTGCGTTGGAATGGCGCGTCTCCGGTAGATGTTGACCGCGAGATTGTGGGCCGGTTGGAACGTGAATTAGCGTCATTAAATGGTGTGGAGGAAATTGCATCACGCTCTAGCCGTGGTTATGCGCGGGTTACGCTGACCTATGGCGTTACCCAAGATATGGATAAAGCGCTGGTCATGTTGCTGAGTAAATTATCAGCCGTGCATGGCTTGCCCGATGATGCCGATACACCGCTTGTCAGAACCTCAAATTCCGAGGACAGCCCGATTGCAAGGCTGGCGCTGGTGGCAAAAGACGGCTTTGACGTGAATCTTGAAGAACTTGGTCAATATCTTGATACAAATATTGTCGAGCCGCTTAGCCGCACCAACGGCATTTCTGAAGTCGATTATCGCGGCGGCGGAAAATATGAAATGCGGGTCATCATTGATCCCGACAAATTGGTGCAATACCAACTGACATTGTCAGAGGTGATGGACGCGTTACGTACATCGTCATCCATGATGAGCGTGGGTATGGTCACCGAAGGAAAGCGGTCCTATGCCGTGCGAACCGAGGCGGTGAATTACACGCCTGAAACTGCCGGGCGGATTGTGCTTCGTACCGATATATCGCCGACAGGTACGATTATTCCCCTGCTGTTAGAAGATGTGGCGACGATTGATTTTAGAGTGCAAAACCGGACCAGTTTTCGGCGTTTGAACGGAAAACCAGCGATCATTTTAAACGCGATACGCGATCAAGGCAGTAACGTCGTCGCCACAATGGTAAGACTGCGCGCGGCCGCAGATAGCCTAAATGAAAGCGAGTTAAATGCCCGTGGATTACAACTACAAGTTGTATATGACGAAACCAAATATATCGCCTCAGCAATCAATCTTGTGCAGCAAAATATATGGATTGGCGGCATTCTTGCGCTAAGTATTTTATTATTATTTTTCCGTAATTTAATGCCAACAATTATCGTCTTTGCCGCGATTCCTGTCTCGGTGATTGGCACCTTTGTGGCGATTGCAGGTTTTGGGCTATCGATCAATGTGATTTCATTGGCAGGCTTGGCATTTGCCGTGGGCATGGTGGTTGATGCGTCAATTGTGTCGCTGGAAAATATTTTTCGTTTACGACAAAAAGGGATTGATGCCCCAAATGCCGCCTATCATGGTGCGCGCCAGGTATGGGCACCGATCTTGGGATCGGCTTTGACCACCGTCATTGTATTTGTGCCTGTGCTGATGCTTGATCTCCCTGTGGGTCAGCTGTTTCGGGATATTGGCATAGCGATATCGGTATCTGTGCTCATCTCTGTGGTGGTGTCGGTTACGGTGATTCCCACATTGGCGGCCCGGCTTTTGGCTGGCGCGCCGGACCGTTACACAAGATTGCGCCGCCTGCCAATAATTGATCAGCCCGCCAGCTATTTTGCCAGCCAGATTTTGCGCTATGCACGCTTTGCTGTCAGTAACCAGCGCCGTGGTTTTGCTGTTGTGGCGATAATTTTGTTGCTGGCGGGTGCATTTTGCGCGCGGTTCATGCCGCAGCTAGACTATTTGCCTGACGGCAATGCCAATTTTGCATTTGGTCGGATCAGCGTGCCTGCTGGCTATTCGATGGATGAGACTTTGCGTATTGCCGAACGTATGGAAAAGGCGGCAAGGCCGTTATGGGAAGGCAAGACAGAACCGGGTGGGCCACCAGAGATTGAACGGTTTTTCTTTGTTGCCTATTCAGGCGGGGCCTTTGCCGGGGCGGCCGCAAAAGACCCGTCACGGGTCAGTGAATTGCAAATGGTGCTGGCAAGGCCCGTGTTTGCCGAGCCGGGCGCGCGGGCATTTGTCCAGCAGGCGTCGCTTTTTGGGCGATCTGTTGGCGGGTCGCGATCCATCCGTGTGGATATTGTCGGGCCAACCCGTGATGATGTTCTGCCTGTTGCGATGCAGGTTAATGCGGCGCTGGAAGCGCGGTTTTCACGTCGTGACGGTAACCAGATACGTGCGCTTCCCTCCCTGGATTCGGGGGCGGCACAAATCCGCATTACCCCTGATTTAACGGCTCTGGCGCGGGCTGGTGTCACAGTGCGCGAATTATCCGCCGCTGTTGATGTGTTTAATGATGGTGCCAATGTGATACAGGTGCCGATTGATGGCCAATTGATTGATATGGTGCTGTCCGGATCAAACGCCGAAAATCTAACAGCTGGTGAATTGCAGAATATCCCCATTGTCACGCGTAGCGGTTTGGTGTTGCGTTTGCACCAATTGGCTGAAATTGACGTTGTGACTGCGCCTGAACAGGTGCGCCGCCTTGGCGGTCGGCAAGCAATCTCGTTACAAGTGCGACCGAATAATGCGCTGGCGCTTGAAGATGTAGTGGCTGTCATTGACAATGAAATTTTGCCAGATATCCGGGCTGATGCCTTGCCACAGGGCGTTTCGATAAAACTTGAAGGGGCCGCTAGTGCGCTGGATCAGACATGGCGGGCGATGCAGGGAAATGTGATGACAGCCGTCTTTGTTATTTTTCTGCTATTGGTCATTTTGCTTCGAAGTTTTGTCTTGCCCTTTATCATCCTGTTGACAATACCAGTGGCTGGGGCAGGCGGGATCGCTGGACTTGCCGTTCTCAATATATTCATCCAGCAGCAACTTGATATGCTGACCATGCTGGGATTTGTTATTTTGACCGGTGTGGTGGTGAATAACGCGATCTTGATGATTGAACAAACCATGTTGCATCTACGTGATGAGGGTCTGTCTGCTAATGAGGCCATTATTGAGGCCACACGCAATCGTATTCGCCCCATTTTCATGTCCACTTTAACATCGCTATTTGGGTTGGTCCCGTTGGTGATCTTCCCGGGTGCTGGGTCTGAATTATATCGCGGTATTGGCGTGGTGGTGTTTGGTGGTCTGGGACTATCCATGTTGGCGACGCTTATTATCGTGCCACCTTTATTGGCGATTGCTCTGAACAGCCGATTTGGTGGGCGTCTTCAACAAAGCACCGCATTGTCTGAAGCTCTTTGATTTGTCGTCACGCCCCGGCTTTTGAAAATAACCAACCATTACCGCTGAAAATATTTATTTTCGTGATTTTGACGGTTGCCCCTAAGCCGGCATCCGCTTTACCATGTCAACGCGACAATTTGGTCGGCGCATGTTCTACCTAAAGCGACCAAAAAACACGGTTTTTTCTCAGGGGGCCTGATGGTGCGGTATTTTTTGTTTCTTACAACAACGGCCATGTTAATAGCTGTTGGTCCAGTGATCGCACAGGCAGATAATTTCCAGTCCTGGTTGACTGATTTACGTGGTGAGGCGCATCAACGCGGTGTGTCGGATGCTATTTTTGATGCGGCACTTGGTGATGCCAAGCCAATAAAACGGGTGATTGAACTAGACCGAAGCCAGCCAGAATTTACCCTGACATTTGATGAATATCTGAACAAAATCGTATCAAAGACCCGTGCGCAAAAAGCCGCGCAAAAGCTGGTGGAGCATGATGAAATTCTGACAGAAATTTCTAAAAAATACGGCGTTCAAAAGCGGTTTATTGTGACATTTTGGGGGGTCGAGACGAATTTTGGTCAATATTTGGGGTCGTTCAATGTGCCGCATGCATTGGCGACCTTGGCCTATGATGGGCGGCGCAGTGCCTATTTCCGCAAGGAACTGTTAAATGCTCTGCAAATCTTAGAAGAGGGGCATATCGCCCCATCACAAATGAAAGGGTCATGGGCGGGCGCGATGGGGCAGAGCCAATTTATGCCCTCAAGCTTTTTATCCTATGCTGTTGATTGGGATGGTGATGGCAA
Organism: uncultured Alphaproteobacteria bacterium; assembly: GCA_913045915.1. Classification (GTDB taxonomy): domain Bacteria; phylum Pseudomonadota; class Alphaproteobacteria; order Puniceispirillales; family Puniceispirillaceae; genus UBA3439. The sequence goes on from CAJWSS010000065.1 coordinate 6,086, forward strand.
ACGCGATATCTGGGGGACCAAACCAGATGTTTTTGCCTCAACAGCCTATTATCTCAAAAAGGCCGGGTGGAATGATCAGCTGACATGGGGGCGTCGCGTGTCTCTGCCTGATAATTTTACCATGGACGGCAAAGACGCCATGACGCTGGCGGATAAAAAAATACGCAAAAATTTACAGCTATGGGCGGCGGCTGGAGTTCGGTCTGCCGATGGCTCCCCCCTACCAAAGGCGAACCCGGTTGCAAGATTGGTAATGCCATCTGGTGCCAAAGGGCCAGCCTTCCTCGTCTATAGCAATTTTGATTCAATTTTGGATTGGAACCGGTCAAATTACTACGCGTTGGCGATCGGCCATTTATCTGACATGCTGAAATAGAGGCTGTGATATGATCACCTTACAACATGTTACAAAAGCCATTGCTGTGGCGTTAATGCTATTGATGTTGCCGGGGTGCACATCAATGGAACTCGCCATTGATCTCTACAAAAAACAAACGCGTGAAGCCGCGGAAGATGAGGTTGTGGTGGCGGCGCCGCGCTACAAGGTTGGCAACCCCTATAAAGTGGCTGGTATTTGGTATTACCCAGAACGCAATCTGACGTATGATGAAACCGGCATTGGGTCTTGGTACGGCGATGAATTTGCTGGGAAATTAACTGCCAATGGTGAAATTTTTGATCCGGAATTGGTCACTGCGGCACATAAAACCTTGCCAATGCCCAGCGTCGTGCGCGTGACAAATCTGGATAATGGCAAGTCGCTCGTTGTGCGGATTAATGATCGCGGCCCGTTTGTTGCCGGGCGCATTATCGATTTGTCTCGCGAGGCCGCGCGCCGCATTGGGTATAAGGACAATGGTTTGGCCCGGGTGCGCGTGCAAGTGCTGGCTGAACAATCACTACGCCTTGAAAAATTGGCAAAGAATGGGGAATTTCCATCTATTGGCGGTGTGCCAACAACGGCTATGCCAGAAGTCGAGGCGGCCGCCAAACCAACGGTGAATTTAACCGCCACGTCAAACACTGGCAGATCTGCGTATAGCTCAAACAATGGTCAATCTGCGTTGGATTTATTATCTCAATCGCGTGTTGGTGAGGTTATGACAGTCGCCCCGGTGACGACGCAAATTTGGGTGCAGGTCGGGGCGTTTCATTCTGAAAGCAGTGCCGCTTCGGTTTTGGCGCAAGTTGAAACCGTCGGAAATGGTGAAGTTTCATCGATGTCCAAAGCTGGCCAGACGCTTCACCGTGTTAGGCTAGGGCCTGTGCAAACTGTCAGCGAGGCCGATAAATTGCTAGATGGTGTGGTGAAAATTGGGTTTTCTGGCGCCCGCATAATTGTTGATTGACACGCCACTCCACAGATAAATACACATAGGTCAAATTACATATGGCAATGCAGACAAAAAAAGCCGCCAGACGGCATAAAAGGGGTATTTCGTGATCGGAAGGTTTTTCATACGGGTTGTGTTCGCAGTGGCATTTATCGGCATGGCATGGCATGCCACAGCCGCAGAAATTCTTACCCCCGCAAAACAGGCATATATCACTGATTTTGAGAGCGGCAAGGTGCTGTTTGCGAAAGATGCAGAAGTGCCGATGAAACCAGCCTCTATGGCTAAAATCATGACTGTGTTTATTGTATTTCAGCGCGTTGCTGATGGATCGCTACAGCTTGACGACAAGTTTCTCGTCTCTGAAAAAGCATGGCGCAAGGGTGGATCTAGAAGCTTTGTTGAGGTTGGGTCACGGGTTTCTGTGAGTGATTTGCTGCATGGGGTGATTGTACAATCTGGAAACGATGCGGCGATTGTTTTGGCCGAGGGGATTGCCGGTACTGAACAGGCTTTTGCCGAAGAAATGAATTTTTGGGCAGAAAAATTAGGTATGACGCAAACCAATTTTCGAAATGCAACAGGATGGCCTGACCCAGATTTGCAGACCAGTGCAAAAGATCTCAACATTTTAACAACCGAACTGATCAAACGCTTTCCGGTTGATAGCTATCCTGATCTTTATCCAATTTTTGCCAAGCGTGAATTCACCTACAACAAGATCAGCCAGCCAAACCGCAATCCATTAGTCTATGGAACAAAAGGCGCTGATGGGTTGAAAACAGGCCATACCGAAGAGTCTGGCTACGGTCTTGTCGGTTCAGCTGTGCGTGATGGTCAGCGCGTTGTTATGGTGTTAAACGGAATGGACAGCATGAAACAACGTTCAACTGAATCGCGTCGGTTGATCGATTTGATCTTTCGCGAATATAAATCTTATGAATTTTTCAAACAAGGCCAGCCGGTTGATCAAGCCAATGTATGGTTAGGCACCGCACCGCAAGTTGATCTGGTCCTAGACGCACCACTGAAAATGGTGTTGTCGCGCAAGGATCGTCAGGCCATGGAAATTTCCTTGCAGTGGCTAGACCCGGTGCCAGCGCCAATTCGGGCCGGTGACCAAATCGGCACGTTGGTTGTCACTCTACCTGACGAAGTTACCAAAATGCCATTGCGCGCCGCACAAAACGTCGACACGCTCGGGCTGTTCAACCGTATCGGCGCGGCAGTAAAATATCTTATTTTCGGTGCGTCCACGCCGCAGAATAGTGCACAATGATATGACAAGGCGCGGATTGTTTATCACATTTGAAGGTGGTGAGGGATGTGGAAAAACAACGCAAATCCAGAAGCTTGCCAAAAGAATCAAAAGCATATCGTCAACCCCGTTTGTCGTCACCAGAGAGCCAGGCGGCGCCCCGTCAGCTGAATTGATTCGAGGACTTTTGGTGAATGGCGATGCCGAAAAATGGCGGCCAGCTACAGAAGGCTTGTTGATGTCGGCGGCACGGC
>CAJWSS010000066.1:0-8841 GCA_913045915.1 uncultured Alphaproteobacteria bacterium
CCGCCCCGGCAACGTCAGATGCCTCAGCCCGTGTTGGGGTCGGGGCTTCGATCATTGATTCAAGCATCTGTGTGGCCACAATCACCGGTTTGCCAATCATCCGACATTTAGAAATGATGGTTTTTTGCCAGCCCGGCACTTGTTCTGGCGGCAATTCAACGCCTAAATCCCCACGCGCCACCATCACACCGTCCACCGCATCAATAATATTATGCAGATCATCAAGTGCGGCCGGTTTTTCAATTTTGGCCATAATGCCGGCTTGCTTGCCAATGATTGTGCGTGCGGCAACAATGTCAGTGACCCGTTGGACAAACGACAAGGCCACCCAATCAACACCTTTTTTCAGCGCAAACTCCAGATCTTTGAGGTCTTTTTCAGTCAGCGGGTTGGTGTCCAGAATAATATCTGGCAAATTTACCCCCTTATTGCTTTTCAGCGGGCCACCAACAATAACCTCGGCGGTGAAGCTGGCGTCATCAATTGTCACCACCTTAAATACCAATTTGCCATCATCCATCAACAGCCGCGCCCCGGGATACATGGCCTTAAATATTTCTGGATGCGGCAAACCAACACGCGCCGCATTGCCGGTGTCGGTTTTCATATCAAAAACAATCTGGCTACCTGCTTTGACAACGATGCCGTCTTCGACCAACCCAACACGAAATTTTGGCCCCTGCAAATCTACCAGAATACATGTGGGCATGCCGGTATCCGCTTCCATGGCGCGTATGGCATCAATCCGCGCCCCTTGGTCGGCCTGTGTGCCATGCGAAAAATTCAACCGAAAAACGTTGACACCAGCATCGTGTAATTGGCGCAACTTGGCGGGGTCAGATGAGACGTTGCCAATTGTGGCAACAATTTTGGTTGAACGAGCTTGGATTGGATCGTGCGGCAACGCGGGCATGAAACTCTCTTTTTATTTCGGCAATCAAAGGAAGGCGTAACGATAGGATATAATCGTTACAAGCGTATGTCAGTCTATGAGGAAAGCCGCAGAAAGCAAAGCAGGATATTTGCCATAAAATGCCTTATCTCTGCCAGCATGACTGCCAAAACAGCCATGCCCTGTCATTGAGACCTTGAGCCCCGATGAAAATCGCGGCATAGTCCTGCGCATATTCTTAGTTCACCATTTTCTTTGATCGGAACGAGACATCTCATGATTACTGGTTTGATTGCCCCTCTTTTGACCCCTTTTGACGACAATCTAGCTCTTGATCAGGAAAAATTTAATGCCCTTGCCAAGCGATTGCTCGACACGGGCTGTTCCGGGTTGGCACCGTTTGGCACAACTGGCGAGGCGCTATCAGTCAGCCATGGAGAACGCAAGGCGGCGCTTGAAGGCTTGGTGGCGGCTGGCATTGACCCATCAGTGATGATTCCAGGAACCGGGCTGTGCAATCTGCCAGATACGGTCGATTTATGCCAGCACGCGATCAATCTTGGATGCGCCGGCGTGATGACACTGCCGCCATTCTATTTCAAAGGGATGAGTGATGCCGGTCTGTATGACTATTTTGTGCGTTTAATTGACATGGTCAATGATGACCGGTTGAAGATTTATCTCTACCACATCCCGCAGGTAAGCGGTGTTGGCCTGTCTATCCCACTGGTGAAAAAACTACATGCTGAATTTCCCGATACGATTGTCGGCATCAAAGACAGCTCGGGCGATTGGGACAATACCAAAGCCCTGCTTGGCATTGACGGATTGATCGTCTATCCGGGGGCTGAATTGCCTGTTATTGACGCCATTCGTTTGGGTGCCCCCGGCTGTATATCAGCAACAGCTAATTTGAATGGCACTGATATCGCCGAAGTGATTGCGCTCTGTCATGCTGGCGCGTGGGAGACGGCAGAAGCCAAACATAAAAAAGTATGTGCCGTGCGCCTGCTGTTTCAAGATTATGCGCCGATCCCGGCCCAAAAGGCATTGCTGGCACGCCAGCTCAGCCAACCGTCATGGAACAATTTGCGCCCACCCATGCAACCAATGGCAACAGATAAACTGAACGCCCTTGCCGATGCGCTGGACAAAGAATTTGGCATGAAATTCTAGGCGCAATCTATGTGGCTGGCCGCGGTCAACTGGCGCAACACGAGATATGTCTCAAAAACCTTTAGCGGCGCCGGTCGATGGCCTCAGCCAGCACACACATCAGTTCAAACATCAGTGATACGCCGAGCCAAGCGGTGCCACCTGATGGGTCAAATGGCGGCGATACCTCAACAAGGTCAGCGCCGACCAAGTCAACACCGCGTAACGCCCGAATAACCTGTTGGGCTTGAAAGGCATTTGGACCGCCAATTTCCGGTGTGCCGGTACCAGGTGCATAGGTTGGGTCGACAAAATCAATATCAAAAGAACAATAGGTTGGTCGGTCACCAACGATCGCGCGCGCCTCATCCATTACCGCCGTGATCCCGCGGTCAAATAATTCTTCGATGCGGATAATCCGCACCCCCTGCGACTCGCCCCATTCGATATCATCATAATTATATGCCGTGCCACGAATGCCGATTTGCACCACATGTTTCGGATCAAGCAACCCTTCTTCAATAGCCCGGCGGAATGGCGTGCCATGGGTATATTTGAACCCGCCAAAATAGCTGTCAAACAAATCGGTATGCGAGTCAAAATGGATCATTGCCAGTGGTTGGTCAGACGCCAGACCGCGCAAAACCGGCAATGACACCAAATGATCACCACCAGCCGTCATTGGGGTGATATGACGCTGTTTCAATTCAGCATAAAATGCCGTGATGCGGTCCAAACTATCCTGCAGATCAATCGGGTTGGGACCAACATCCCCAAGATCAGCACAATTCACCAACTCAAAAGGGTTGATGCCAGTCACCGGGTTCAACGCGCGGATCATTGTCGAGAGATCGCGAAGCTGGCGCGGGCCATGCCGCGGCCCCGGCCGGTTGGTGGTGCCAGCATCCCACGGCACCCCAACAAGCCCCATGTCAAGCCGGCTGATCTCCTGAGAGTCCATGGTCAGGTGCGGCAAACGCATAAAGCTGGGCATACCGGCAAATCGGGGCATTTCCAGTGCTGATACCGGTTGAAAAAATGCATCCTTACGCATTGTGACTCTCCTTTGTGCTGTGGGCAAACTGTGACATAGCTGTCTGTCTCATGCCACTTATTTTATGGTTTGTCCGCGGTCTGCATGACCCCAAAAAGCGAGGAAAAAATCACTGGTGGAAAAATAGTGGAAAAGATACAGTTTCGAGGTACAGGTTTGAGGCACCAAATGGGCACGGCAACAAAAATTTTACTCGCGATTTTTGGCGGGGTTTTCACGTTGTCACTGATGCTGGGTATCTATTATGTGCTGATTCCCAGCTTTAGCGAAAATCTAGAACCGGTAAAGATTATCGATGTTGAAATTCGTTTGAAAAATGAATGTAGTGTCACCGATGCTGCCTTTATCGTTGAAGCCCCACAACAACGCAAACGCGGCACATTTTTTAATGGTGTCGCGGTGATGCGTTTACCGGAAAATGCCAGAGTTAAATTATCTGTTAGCCCAGCATTTCCTGATTTTACCTATGATGGCGTGCCTGAACTTGTATCACCAAACATGGTGTTAGTCGCAGATTGTGGTGTGTCACCTCGACTGAAATCTATCTTTGGTGCGATGAAAGACCAATTTGGTGAATAGTCAAATAACCTTATCAGAGCGAAGCGCTGCAATGGCTTCGTCTGACAGGCCGGCCCATTGTCGCAACACATCATCATTATGCTCGCCAAGAAGCGGCGGTGCGCTGTGATATTGCGCTGGCGTTGCGCTTAATTTTGCTGGAAATGCGGTGCTTGAAATGGGGCTGTTATCAGACCTTCGCTGATCAACACGAAGACCTCGTGCCTGCACTTGTGGGTCATCAAACACTTCTGCGATATCATTGATCGGGCCGCATGACACACCAGCCTTTTCCAACGTAGCGATCACTGTTTCGCGATCAAAAGCCGCAATCGCTTTGCCTAATTCTGTATCAAGGCGATCACGGTTTTCTATGCGCCCCTCATTCGTCATAAAAGCGGCATCATCGGCCATCTCTGGCACCCCCAGCGCGGCGGTCAGCCGGATAAATTGTTTATCATTTCCGCAGGCCACAATGACAAAACCATCAGCCGCTTTATACACGGTATAGGGCACCACACTTGGATGGTGATTGCCCATCCGTGTTGGACAAAATTCAGCATTCAGCCAATTTGCCGATTGATTGGCCAGCATCGCAACCTGACTATCTAGAAGCGCACAATCTATATGTTGCCCCTTGCCGGTGCGGTTGCGATAGGCCAGCGCGGCCAATGCGGCATTGGCGGTAAATAGCCCGGTAAATAAATCACATACGGCGACACCAACCTTGACCGGCCCCGCACCGGGACTGCCATCTGGCTGACCAGTGATGCTCATCAAACCACCCATGCCCTGAATCAAAAAATCATAGCCGGGGCGGTTAGCATAGGGGCCAGTCTGCCCAAAACCGGTAATCGAACAATAGATGATCCCCGGGTTAATTGCGGCAATGCTGGCGTAATCAAGCCCATATTTCTGCAGTCCGCCGGGGCGGAAATTTTCAACAATAATATCAGCTGTTTTCGCCAGACCGCGTAATAGATCTGCCCCAGCCTTACTGGCAAAATCAACCGTGATCGATCTTTTATTGCGGTTGCACGCGGAAAAATAAGCGGCATCACCCCGGCTACCATCAGCCTTTGAGGTAAAAGGCGGTCCCCACCGTCTGGTATCGTCACCACCATCCGGATTTTCAACCTTAACCACATCAGCCCCAAGATCAGCAAATAATTGCGTGGCGTATGGGCCAGCCAAAATACGACTTAGGTCAAGCACTTTGAGTCCGGCTAGTGCCATTGGCTGGTGATCTTGCTGTACCATAAATATTGCCTCTTATATTACCTGTTTTTGATTTACACATTAGGCCAAACTTGGCACCCTTTCTATCCTAAACATGGCCACGTCCGGCCACACACCCTATCATACCATTGCCGCAATAACAGAAGACGGCACGCTTCTAATCTGGATCAGACATAATGGATTTTTCACTCAATAACGAACAACAGATGTTGCAATCAACGGCAAGAAAATTTGCCACAGATATTTTGACTGCCGAAGCCAAACTCATTGAAAAAAATGATGTGCCAGCAAGCCACGCATTACGTCAAAAATTCGCTGAGATGGGGTTTTTGGGGATGAATTTACCGACCAAATATGGCGGCGCGGGATTGGGTCATTTTGAAGCCGTTTTGGTTTTAGAGGAGCTGGCAAAGATTTCTGTTGCCGCCGCCTTTCCCGTATTTGAGGCCAGCTTTGGCCCCAGTCTGGCAATCGCGCATTTCGCCCCAGAAGAATTACGCCAGCGTATCCTGCCCGCTGTATGCCGCGGCGATATGGTCGTGGCGGTTTCGATGTCGGAACCACAGGCCGGCACGGCTTTGACCGACCTCAAAACAACCGCAAGGCAAAATGGCGACACAATCATTCTCAATGGGAACAAGCGCTGGTGTTCAGGGGCGGGTCATGCAGATGCTTATGTTGTGTATTGCCGTATGTCAGATGCCCCCGGCGCCAAAGGCATCGGCGCGGTGCTTGTTGAAAAAGATACCGATGGCTTCAGCTTTGGTGCAGCTGAGTCGCATATGGGATGGCGCGGCATTCCCAGCGCCGATATGTATTTTGATAATGTAGAATTACCTGCCAGCAATATTATTGTGCCTGCTGGTGGCTTTCGTCAGTTAATGGAAGCATTTGATCTGGAACGGTGCGGCAACACCACGATGAGTCTGGCCTGCGGTCAATCAGCCTTTGATTATGTTCTGGATTATGTGCAGGAGCGGGAACAATTTGGCAAACCCATCATAGAATTTCAGGCTGTCCAATTACAGCTGGCACAAATGAAGATGAAGCTCGACGCCGCCCGGCTATTACTGTACCGCGCGGTCAGCAATGCTGAACAATCGCTACCAACCATTGCCGATAGTTCGATTGCCAAATGCTATGCCAATGAAATTGCCCGTGACGTAACCAGCGCCGCGGTCCAGCTTATGGGTGGCTATGGATTTTCAAAATCCTATCCAATGGAACAAAAAATGCGCGATGCGTGGGGATGGGGCATTGCTGGCGGGTCGATTGATATTCAGAAAATCAACATTGCCGCGGCGCTTGTTGGCAAGCGATTTAATCAGCGCAGCTAGTCAATCCAGATTTTGCCTAGAACCCGAAGCCAGTTGCGATAGCACAGCTTTTCCATCAAGGCCGCATCATAACCATGATCGCACATAGCCGCGCGTAATGCAGGCAAACCAGCAGCGCTACCAATGGCGTCAGGCACCGTTGTGCCATCAAAATCTGACCCCAAGCCCACCCGGTCTTCGCCAAGATGCGTGATTAAATGATCAAGATGACGCAGCATAACATCAAAGCTGGTTTCAGCCCGCATTTGACCATCTTCATTTAAAAAGGCAACGGCGAAATTTAACCCGACCATACCATCACTTTCGGCAATCGCGGCCAGTTGCCGGTCGGTGAGGTTGCGCGCATGCGGACTGATGGCATAGGCGTTTGAATGTGTGGCAACAAGCGGTTTTTGGCTATGTTTGGCCACATCCCAAAAGCCAGCTTCATTGAGATGCGATAAATCAATAAGCAAACCATGCTGGTCACAATAATCAACCAGCCTTATGCCATCTTCGGTTAGTCCTGGGCCAATATCTCCACTACTAGGAAATCTGAACGGCACCCCATATCCAAAATGATTCGGACGGCTCCATACCGGCCCTAGCGAGCGCAAGCCAGCGCGGCGGAATATATCTAAATTGATAAAATCACGATCAATCGCCTCGGCACCTTCCATATGCATGATCGCCGCCAGTTGGCCCTTGGCTATAGCTGTCTCAATGCCAGCCACTGAGGTGCAAATGCTCAGCCAGCCTTCACCCTCAAGCCGGTGCAACAATCCAGCCTGTGCCAGTGCCACGCCAAGCGCCGGGCCTGTATCTATCGCTGGCGGCAACGGCAGGTCATAGGAGGGCTGAGTCATCATGGCTTGTTTTGCCAACGCATCAATTGGCGATGGTACCCAAATTGCAAAAAACCCACCAGCAAACCCACCGGTTTCTGCTTTTTTACGGTCTAAATGGCCCGGCATGGACCGGCCAAATGCCGCGATATCAGGATAGGATGATGATTGATACAGCACCGATAAAATATCATTATGGCCATCGAAAATCGGTGGGGCGGTCAGGGTCGGCATCAGCACGCCTCGGCTTGATGTCTATTGTTTAACAAACGCATCACAAGACGCCATCACGAACATAATGCAGGATCGCCGCCACCTGATCAGCGGTTTCAACAACCGCCAGCGCCGCCCCATCGACTTCTTTCAGCGCATGCTGATGATCAGCGCCATGCATAATGATCAGTGGTTTACCAAGTGCCGCCGCATAACCAGCATCAAACGCCGCATTCCACTGTTTATATTGATCGCCAAACCGCACGACCACAATATCACTTCTGCCAATGGCCGTGCGGGTGCGCATAGCATTCAGTTTGGCACCTTTGTGATCATGCCAGAATTTATCTGTTTCATCACCAAGGATATGGACACCGCAATCATCCGACGCCGCATGATCTGTCACCGGTGCTAAAAACGTAATATCAAGGCCTTTTTGCCGGCATGCTGTTTCCACATCATCACGCCAGCTTGTATGAATTTCACCGGAAAGATAGACTGTTAATTTCATCAAGATATCCTTTGTTTTTAGACAAGTTAGTCATGTTACATCAATTGGTTGGCAAATCGCGGCGCATTGTGCTGTTTAGGGCCGGATACGCGCACCCGTTGCGTCTTCATAAGATAGGGCGACAAGGCTCATATCTGCATCCATACCATGTGCGTCAATCGCTGTCTGCAAGGCGTTTAACGCTGTGTCACCAAGCGGCATAGCTTGCTGTAGCGTTGCCGCCATGGCGAGGGCAAGACCAGCATCTTTCTGCATTAAAGCCATGGAAAACCCCTGATGCATTTTACCAGACAGAATATTGTCAGGCAGGGTGATTTCGGTAGCATAATTCCGGCCTGAACTTTTTTGCAAAATATCGACCGCCCGCACTGGGTCAACACCTTCATTGACCAATAGGGACAACACTTCAAAACTGGCCATGCGGCAAATCAAATTTAACAAATTATTTCCTGCCTTCAGCGCATGGCCAGCTCCAACCGGACCAGCGTGAAAAATATTACTGCTGATTTGGCGTAACAGGGGCTGCAGATCCGCAAAAGACGCCGCGCAGCCACCAACGATAATCGCAATCGTTCCCTCGCGCGCCCCACGCGGGCCGCCGCTAACCGGCGCATCAACGAATGTCAGCCCACGATCAGCCATGCGGACGGCTTGATCGCGGCTTATCGCCGGGTCGCCCGATGTCATATCGACAAATATCTGCCCAGGACGCATATGATCGACAAGACCGTCTGCGCCAAACAGCACCGTCTCGGTGACGGCCGAGGTTGGCAAACAGGCAAAGATCACATCACAGCGACGCGCTAGCATAGCCAAATCCAGAGCCGCCGTTGCGCCCCCATCGACAAACGGGGTGGTGCGGTCGGGGTCATTGTCAAACACCGTTAATGACGGCGCCAACAGGCGCATCGCCAACGCCCCACCCATATTACCAAGGCCAATAAATCCAACATGCCGGGAACCGGCGGTATGTTCGCTCATTTTCAACAATCCTGTGAACAGCCCGAAACGAGGCATCTGCAATTTAGCATCTATCAGGCGCGATTTCGGCGGGGAAA
>CAJWSS010000067.1:0-8672 GCA_913045915.1 uncultured Alphaproteobacteria bacterium
CCGATTGTAACAGCCGGGAATTAAATTCAAAATCAACATAAAATTCAATCTCGCACCCATCTGGATGCGGGTGAAACACCCATTGGTTGCGCAAATATTTAAACGGGCCTTCGGCATAGGCGACGTTGATTTCCAACGCATCTGGGTCCAGCTTTACATGAGATGTAAAGCGTTCTCTAAACATGTTAAACCCAATAATCAGATCAGCTTCTAATTCATGGTCGGTCTCATGGCGGATACGTGCGGCCAGACACCATGGCAGAAATTCAGGATAGGCGCGCACATTGGCAACAAGCTGATATAAATCTTGCGGGCGATGATGAATAACCCGTCTTTCCGCATGTATTGTCATTGGGTTTGCAACATGTCCCGGCGTGCCGCCTGCAAATCGGCAAAATCCTGATCTGCATGGTAGCTGGATCTGGTCAGTGGCGTTGCCGAAATTAATAAAAAGCCCTTGGCCTGGCCAATTTTGCTGTAATGCGTGAAGGTGTCAGGGGTCACAAAACGGGCCACCTCGGCATGTTTTGGCGTTGGCTGAAGATACTGCCCAATAGTCATGAAATCCACCTCAGCACTGCGCAAATCATCCATTAATTGACCAACCTCTTCATCAGTCTCACCCAGCCCCACCATAATGCCGGATTTGGTAAAAATTGACGGATCAAGTGTTTTCACCTTTTGCAGCACCGTCAGCGAATGGAAATAGCGCGCCCCCGGCCGAATTGACGGGTAAAGCCGCGGTACTGTTTCCATATTATGGTTAAACACATCTGGACGGGCGGCGACAACAATTTCGACGGCCCCTTCCTTGCGCAGGAAATCCGGCGTCAGAACCTCGATCGTCGTTGTGGGTGCGTGCGTGCGGATCGCACTGATGGTATCGGCAAAATGCTGGGCCCCGCCATCATCTAGATCGTCTCGATCAACCGAGGTGATCACCACATGCTTTAGCCCCAATGTCGCTACGGCCCTACCAACATTTTCCGGTTCATGTGGGTCAAGCAGATCAGGCCGACCGGTGGCGACGTTGCAAAACGCGCATGCCCGCGTACACACTGACCCCAAAATCATCATGGTGGCATGTTTTTGCGACCAACATTCGCCAATATTTGGGCAAGCCGCCTCCTCACACACTGTCACCAGATTATGTGTACGCATCAATTTGCGTGTTTCATTATAGGCTTTAGATACCGGTGCTTTGACGCGCAACCAGTCCGGCCGGCGCGGTTGCGGACGGTCTGGATTTTTTTGCTTTTCTGGGTGCCGTTCGGCGCCTTTGCGGGTATTAATCTGGGGCATGATTTTGTCTTAGCAGAGACTGGTGGTGAAAAACAACCGGGCAAATGGTCCGTTCATGCCGCTAACCCATAGGCGTTATGACAGCTAGAAATGGATCGCACGGTCATAGGCGTCAAGAACCGATTCATGCATCGCTTCAGACAAGGTTGGATGCGGGAAAATGGTCGTCATCAATTCAGCTTCGGTGGCTTCAAGGCTACGCGCAATGGCAAAGCCTTGAATGAGTTCGGTCACTTCCGGGCCAACCATATGCGCCCCTAGCAATTCACCTGTAGCGGCATCAAAAATCGTTTTGACAAAACCAGCATCATCCCCAAGGGCAATCGCCTTTCCATTGCCGGCAAACGGAAATTGTCCCACTTTGATTGTGTGGCCCGCTTTTTTTGCGGCCGCCTCGGTCATGCCGACAGACGCCACTTGCGGACGGCAATAGGTGCATCCGGGCACGGCACCATCAGCAATCGCATGGCCGTCACCAACCCCGGCAATTTTTTCAACGCAAATAATGCCTTCATGGCTCGCCTTATGCGCTAACCATGGCGGTCCAGTCACATCACCAATAGCATAGATGCCGGGTTCATCTGTCGCCCCAAACCCATCCGTGACGATATGACCACGGTCAATTTTAACCGCGGTGCCGTCCACCCCCAAATCTTCAACATTGCCGGTAATCCCCACCGCCAAAATCATGCGTTCGGCTTTCAGCTCTTCATCACCGCCTGCAAGCGTTGCCGTCACCCCATCTGGGCCGGCGACAACTGATTGCAATTTCACCTTTGTCATGATTTTCATGCCGCGCTTTTCAAATGATTTAGCGACAAAGGCTGACACCTCCGCATCTTCCACCGGCAAAATCCGATCAAGCGCTTCGATTAACGTCACCTCAACGCCCATATCGTTATAAAATGAGGCAAATTCAGCCCCGATGGCACCAGAACCAACAATGATCAGTGATTTCGGCATGTCCTGCGGCACCATGGCCTCGCGGTACGTCAAGATCGCGGTGCCGTCCGGCACAATTCCCGGCAATGATCTGGCACGGGCACCTGTGGCAATAATCACGTGACCCGCGCTAATGCTGTTGCCATCTGATAACAGCACCTCGCGGCCATTTTTGAGTTTTTTGCCAATGGTGGCAGTGGCCTCAATCACCGGTATTTTGTTTTTTTTGAGAAGATGCGTAACCCCCGATGACAGGCGCGCCGCCACCTTGCGTGATCTTTTAACCAATGCTGGTACGTCAACTGTGACCTCGCCAACTGTAATGCCGAACGATTTCATCTCGTCAATCGAATGGCGTAATTCTGCCGCACGCAATAAGGCTTTGGTTGGAATACATCCCCAATTCAGGCAAATACCACCAAGATGCTCGCGCTCTACCACCACGGCATTTAAGCCTAACTGCGCCGCACGAATAGCCGCCACATAGCCGCCCGGACCACCGCCAATCACAGCGATATCATAATGCGTTGTGGTCATGCAGGGCCTCCAAATGTGATAATTTTTAAAATTAATATCATGCTATAATAAACTGAAATAAATTATAAAAGCATGGTTACCGGATGTTCAATAAAGCCTTTGAATGATTGTAGCCAGCGCGCCCCAACCGCACCATCAACAACCCGGTGGTCAGCCGATAATGTCACCGTCATTACCGTGGCAACAGCCAAAGCCCCATCAACAACAACCGGCCGCTGCTCGCCCGCACCAACGGCTAAAATGGCACCTTGCGGCGGATTGATGACAGCGGCAAATTCACGAATGCCAAACATGCCAAGATTAGAAATGGTAAAGCTGCCACCGCTATATTCAGCGGCCCGTAACTGACCATGTCTGGCACGTTCAGCCAAATCTGCTGTTGTTTGGGACAATGCGGCAAGGCCCAAGGTTTCAGCCGCCCATATAATTGGCGTCACCAGCCCACCATCAATGGCCACGGCCATGGCGATATCAGCATGTTGAAAGCGCCGTGTATGTTCACCCTCCCAAGACACATTGGCATCTGGCACTTCCATCAGCGCCATGGCAGCGGCGCGGATCACAAGATCATTAAGGGAAATTTTTACCCCCTCGGCGGCCTTGTCATTAAGCGCGCGGCGTGCACGCAACAATTCATCAATCTGACAATCAATTGTGAGATAAAAATGCGGTGCCTGTTGCTTTGAGTCTTGTAGCCGTGAGGCAATTGATTTTCGCATCTGGCTATTCACTACCAATTCACTGGCACCAGCGACAACCGGCTTATTTGTAGCGCTGACAGATGCTGGCGCGGCTTGAGGTGATAAGGCTGGCGCGGCCTCAACATCTCGCCTTAAAATCCGACCATGCGGCCCACTTCCGGTAAGGCGATCAAGTGCGATACCGCGATCAGCCGCGATACGCCGTGCCAATGGTGTCGCAAAAATACGCGATGTTTTTTGCGGTGACGTTTCTGTCTCGACTAGCGGTTTAGTTGGCGGTTCAGTTGACGTTTCTGTTGGCTGGTCTGCTGGTTTTTCTGACCTAGCGTCTGTCACCGGGTCGGCAGGTGTTTTTGTGGTAGGTGGGACGGTATCATCACTTTGCACCGGTGCCACAGCCGTTGATGCCACCTCATCAACAGACTCGCCCGCTTCTGCCAGCACCGCAATGACAGTGCCAACCGCCACATTTTCACTGCCCGCTTCGACAAGAATCTGCGCGACAACCCCATCTTCGATGGCCTCAACCTCCATCGTGGCTTTATCGGTTTCTATTTCCGCAATCACATCGCCAGCATGCACCGCATCACCAGGTGCGATCGTCCATTTGGCAAGCGTGCCAGTCGTCATGGTCGGTGATAGGGCGGGCATGGTTACATTTACTGGCATGGCTTACCCCCTGAACCCGTCACAAACAGCTTGGGCTGTCGCCACAATATCTTCAACCTGCGGCAAAGCCAGCTTTTCTAGATTTTCTGCATATGGCATTGGCACATCCTTGCCAGTTACCCGGGCAATCGGCGCATCCAGCCAGTCAAATGCCTGTTCCATAACCTGCATCGCAATCTCGGCGCCGATACCAGCAAAAGGGAACCCTTCTTCACAGGTGATCAGCCGCGACGTCTTTTTCACTGATCCAACAATGGTGTCACAATCAAGCGGTCGAATTGTCCGCAAATCAATAACTTCTGCACTGATGCCTTGTTCAGCCAGCAGATCGGCCGCTTGCAAGGCCCGTCCCACCATAATGGAAAATGCTGTGATGGTGACATCTGTGCCACTGCGCACGATATTCGCTTTGCCAATCGGCACGAGCCAGTCATCATCATCCGGCACGTCAAAACTTTGCCCATACATCACTTCATTTTCGAGGAAAATGACCGGATTAGGGTCACGGATCGCTGATTTTAGCAAGCCTTTGGCATCAGCCGCTGAATAGGGCGACACCACTTTCAATCCCGGGCAATGCGCGTACCAGCTGGCATAGCATTGCGAATGTTGTGCCCCGACCCGGCTGGCCGCCCCGTTGGGGCCGCGAAACACAATCGGGCACCCCATTTGTCCACCTGACATATACAGCGTTTTGGCCGCTGAATTAATGATCTGATCAATCGCCTGCATGGCAAAATTAAATGTCATAAATTCAATCACTGGTCGCAATTCACCAAAGGCGGCGCCAACCCCTAACCCGGCAAAGCCTTGTTCAGTGATCGGTGTGTCAATAACGCGTTTTGCGCCAAATTCATCAAGCAGGCCCTGCGTCACTTTATAGGCCCCTTGATATTCGGCAACTTCCTCGCCCATGACAAACACCCGGTCATCGCGCCGCATCTCTTCTGCCATGGCATCGCGCAGTGACTCGCGCACCGTTAATGATGTTGACGCCCCCATTACCGGTGTTGCAGCACTGGCGAGTGCTTGCGGGGCCGGCACGCTCACGGCAGGCTGTTCAGCGGGCGCCGCTGGGTCTGCTGATGCAACGTCAGGAATAGCATCACCAGCGTCATCAATCAAAATCGCGATTGTTGCATTGACCGCAACGTTTTCAGCCCCGGCTGGCACCAATAATTTGCCAATAATACCATCTTCAATGGTTTCGACTTCCATTGTTGTTTTATCAGTCTCAATCTCGGCGATGATATCCCCGGACCGCACCTGATCGCCCTCTGCAACAAGCCATTTGGCCAATGTGCCACTTTCCATCGTCGGCGATAAAGCCGGCATTTTGATTTCACTAGCCATGGATCACACCTTTGCCGGTTGGCCGCCATCATCTACCGGCAGCAAAATATCAGTAAATAATTCAGCCACATCTGGTTCTGGACTTGTTTGTGCAAATTCAGTCGCTTTGGTCACAGTGACCTTGACGTCAGAATCAATGGATTTGAGTTGTTCATCAGTAATATTTTGGTTTTTAAGCACCTCTCGCATCTGGTCGATGGGGTCATGCTGTTTGCGCATCGCATCAACCTCTTCGCGGGTGCGGTATTTTGCCGGATCTGACATGGAATGGCCGCGATAACGATAGGTTTTCATTTCTAAAATATAGGGACCATGGCCGTCGCGGCAGTGGGCCAGCGCCTCAAGCGCGGCACTGCGCACCGCCAAAACATCCATACCATCAACTTGCTTGCCCGGAATCCCATAAGCAAGACCACGGTCAGCAAGGGCACGGCCAGCCGCCGCGCGGGTCACTGCGGTGCCCATACCATATTGGTTATTTTCAATGATAAACAGGCATGGCAAGCGCCACAGAGCCGCCATATTAAAGCTCTCATACACCTGCCCTTGATTCACAGCGCCATCGCCAAGATAGGTCAAACAAACATTCGGCTCGTCTTTATATTTGTGCGAAAAGGCCAGACCGACACCAATCGGCACCTGCGCACCAACAATGCCATGCCCCCCAAAAAACTTTTTTTCGCGGCTGAACATATGCATCGAACCGCCCTTGCCGCGCGAATAGCCGCCAGCCCGCCCGGTTAATTCAGCCATCACCCCATCAGCCGCCATGCCGCAAGCCAGCATATGACCGTGATCGCGGTACGATGTCACCACCGTATCGCCGGGCTTTGACGCAGATTGCAACCCAACAACCACCGCTTCTTGGCCGATATATAAATGGCAGAACCCACCGATTTGCCCCATACCGTAGAGCTGACCCGCTTTCTCTTCAAAACGTCTGATCAGCAACATGTCCTTGTACATGGCAAGCAAATCATCGGTCGGCGGCATGTCATTTATTTTGCTCGCAACTGATTTTGGCGGCCTGCCCGGCCCTTTTTTGCGTTTGGTCTCGGTTTTTGCAACCATGCGCGCGTCCCTCATTTTTCTACTGATGCGATCGGCCTTGTTTATGCTTGGCCTTACACCATCCACCCCACGATTTTGTTTAAAACCGCAGGCAGTTGGCACGTTCAGCAAGCGAAACCGCCACTGACTGCCAACACCAACTATAGAATTGAAGGAATTTTTTATTTTTGCAACAATTATATTATATTGTTTTTATTTAAAAATTTTAATATAAACTAAAATTTAGTTAACTGAACAGGCCGCGCATTATTACCTAAAATTTCAAATCTGACATATCAATTGAAATAATCACATCATTCGGCCCATACAAACCCAATTCAGACCGGGCTGTTTCCGCCAATATATCCGCATCAACTGACCCGCTATGCAATAAAGCAATGCGCTGTTGCAAAAACCGCTGATGCTTATTCAGCAATGCCAGCTTTTCTTCAGCCTGCACAATTTTTAATTCAAGGCCGGGACGGGCCATCAACCCGCGTTCACCGCTGACAATATGAAACCCAAAAAAACTGACGATCGCCGATAAAAGGGCAAAACTGCCAAAGAATGTCATGGGTTTGCGGGTCATGGCTGTCATCACTTGTCTCCCCTGCGCCAATTGACGCTGGTCGGCGCCAACCACGTAGAATAGACATAGTGAATCAGAGACGATTCGCATCGTCAAGCGAAAAGCGAATCGCCGGATATATTGGATTTTTACCCTCTGATGATAGACCTGCCGGCATACAGGCCAGTGCGATCCAGCTCTTCTTCAATGCGTAACAGCTGGTTATATTTTGCCAGCCGGTCTGACCGCGATAATGACCCGGTTTTAATCTGCCCAGCATTTGTGGCAACCGCCAGATCGGCAATAAAATGATCCTCGGTTTCGCCTGAACGGTGCGAAATAATCACACCAAATCCAGATTTTTGTGCCATATCAATAGCCTGTAGCGTTTCTGATAAGGTGCCAATTTGGTTAACCTTAATCAAAATAGCGTTGCCGGCGGCACCTTCAATGCCGCGACGTAGACGCTCTGGGTTAGTCACAAACAAATCATCACCAACAATCTGCACCCGATCACCAATCATATCGGTCAATTTGGTAAATCCGTCCCAATCATCTTCATGTAGCGGGTCTTCAATTGAAACAATGGGATAGCGCCCGACAAGCTCTTGCCACATCGCATTCATTTCATCGCTCGACAAATGGCGCCCCTCGCCGGCTAATTGATACACCCCATCATGGCAAAATTCACTTGCGGCGGCGTCAAGCGCGATCACCACATCTTCGCCAGGTTTATAGCCAGCCGCCTCAATGGATTTGGCAATATAGTCGAGCGCTTCATCACTTGAATTGATCGCTGGCGCAAATCCGCCCTCATCACCAACAGCTGTCGACAATCCAGCCCTAGATAATTGCGATTTCAGTGCATGGAAAATTTCCGCGCCCATACGCAACCCATCAGCAAAATGCCCAGCCCCCACCGGCATAATCATAAATTCCTGAACATCAAGCGCGTTGTCAGCATGCGCCCCCCCATTGATGATATTCATCATCGGCGTTGGCAACAGATGTGCATGCACCCCGCCAAGATAGCGCCATAACGGCATGTCAGCCGAGTCAGCCGCCGCCCGTGCTACCGCCATTGACACACCTAAAATCGCATTGGCACCAAGGCGGGATTTATTGGCAGTTCCATCAAGTTCAATCAAATCCTGATCAATACCCGCCTGATCAAAGGCATCTGCCCCGGCAAGCGCGTCAAAAATTTCAAAATTAACCGCATCAACAGCTTTTAAAACGCCTTTGCCAGCATAGCGGTCTGCATCACCATCGCGCATCTCAACAGCTTCATAAGCCCCGGTTGACGCGCCAGACGGCACCGCCGCCCGGCCCACAGCACCGTCTTCAAGAACCACATCAACTTCGACAGTGGGGTTGCCACGCGAGTCAAGAATTTCGCGGGCGTTAATATCGATGATGGATGACATGCGAGGCACCTTTCTGGGAAGAAACCGTGGATATTGCGTGATATCGGCGTTGTTTAGACAAAAAGACGCGGCAATGCAACCATTGCCAAATTATTAGCAGAATCAGTTGCTTGAGTCCTGACG
>CAJWSS010000068.1:0-8661 GCA_913045915.1 uncultured Alphaproteobacteria bacterium
GCCATGGGAATCCCGACTTGGCTAGCATTACGCTGGATTCCGGAATGGCGCTGGAGCCTGGAGGGTGAGCGAACGGCTTGGTATGACAGCGTTCGCCTGTTCCGGCAACCCCGCGATGGGCATTGGAGCTATGTTATTCAAGAAATGATTACTTCTTGGAAGCAAGGAATTCAACACTAAAACTGATTTACTCAACGGTAGATCTGATGCTTGTCCCAAAGCTCCTTGTAATTATTCACCCCCGGCAACTGGGTAACAGCAAACTCGCCACCCTGAGATCCCGTCATCCAGGAGGTTCGATGTTGCGCAATTAACTGACCACTCTGAGCCACATACATGAGGTTATTGAAGGACATAGACGGCGTAAGTGGCAGAAATAGACCTCTGATAATGCTTAATTCTGACTGCTCAGAAGCAACCTCAATCCCGAAACAATTAGGCCCTGTTGGACAAAGCGGCGAAAGTCCATAATATTTCTTCTTTGCGTAAGATAAAATTCGATCAATAGTACGGAGAAAAATTGGATTTCTGGGTTTGGAATAAATCAATCCATTCTGAATTGCCCATGGCTGACAAGTAGTAACACAGCCACGATCGGCAAATATGACCATATCAACATGATCAGCAACCCTAACTGATGTCAACATCTTCAGGGTAAGATCGATGTACCAGCCACCATAAACATAAAGCAGGCAATATCGTGCCAAATCAGATTTATAGGCATAAGGAACTAAGTCATGAAACAAATTGAGAACAGCTCTATCAAAATGCTGGGCAAGGAAACCTTCAATCTCAGGCCGTTGAAACAATTGATGCTTAGCATCAGAAAAACAATCCTTCACACTCTGCATCGCCATCAAAATGGGTGGCGGCAGCTCACTTGGATCAACAGGTGCATCGGTAATCAAGACCTGGAAGACATGCATCGACACTTTTCACAGCCTCAAAATCGTGGCCCAAACAAATGGGACTGTCAGTATTAAGTATGCAAAGCCCACTCTGCAACAACGTCGAAACAACAGAGCATTCAGCCCCCGCTAAATAAGAAATTCAACAGCTTCGGCCTAGGCTCGCAGTCGATGGCACTCACACAACGCTCGACAACGTGATGTGTGCAAACCGGGCGGTGTGATGACAAGAAAGGCGAAAAGAGGTCACGCAAGTGCTTGCCTCCAGAGTCGCTTGAGTTCGCGCCTCCGACGCTGCGGATATTCCTCACCCCAACTGCGGGGTTGGTCGTGCAACACCAATGGCGTGACCCGGGGGCAGGCCAGCACCTGACCTGCTGCAGCTGCCCCAAGACAAAACCTCCAGTGCTCGCAACCTTGTGTGCCATCCCAACGCAAATGGCGAGAACGGACAATCCCCATAGGTAAAACCGCAATGCCACCAAACGCGGCCTGAACCTGCACAGGATGGCCAGCCATCCATTGGGCCCACAATTCATAATAAATTTGCAATCGTTGCAAATAGCTTTCGGCAAGCTGTTTTGGCGCCGGCAATATGCCGGGAAAATCACCAAAAGCGATTGGTGGATGCGGATTTTGATCAATCGGGGCGATGGCTTCAATATTCACCCCACTGCCAATAATCAGGCTGTCGCCATGTGCTTCCAGCAATATACCAGCCACCTTACGGTTATTCACCAGCACGTCATTTGGCCATTTCAGCCCTATATCTGGCACCGGCAAAGACGAATCATGCTGAACAATCTGGTCTGTTAGATGCGTTTTCACCACATCACATATGGCCAATGCTGTGGCAAAAGACAGACCAAACCAGCTGTCAATCGGACGTGACGGATAGAGCAATACCGACACATACATACCGCCTGGCCGCGATGACCAATGGCGGCCCTGACGCCCGCGACCAGCAGTTTGCTCAGCCAATAAAAATGCACTTCCTGCCGGCGCACCAACACCCGCCGCGGCCTTGGCCAAATCAGATGTTGAAGTGCCTGTGTTCTGACATGAAAGTGTCCAGCACTGGCTATCTGTCATGCCATCCGACCGTCACCTAAAATGGGGCCATCAACGCCATTGTCGCTGTATTCGCCGCATCGATAACCGAATTAAGCCCGGCAAAGAACAGCAAAATCACCGCCATCGACACGCCCAATACCAATTTATTGGCCAGCGGCACATCCTGATCAAGCGGTGCTTCACTATCTTCGAAATACATGATCTTGATAATCCGTAAATAGTAAAAGGCACCAACAACGCTCATCACCACGCCAATAACGGCCAATGGCACCAACCCAGCATTCACCGCGGCCAAAAACACATACCATTTACCAAAAAAACCAGCCAATGGGGGGATGCCGGCCATAGAGAACATCATCACCATCAAACCCAGCGCAAATAACGGCTGGGTTTTCGACAACCCACGTAAATCGGCAATCCGCGTTGCTGACTGACCATCGCGCCGCATCAACAAAATGATGGCAAAAGTGCCAGCCCCCATGAACACATAGCTGGTCATGTAAATCATCACACCAAAGGCGCCTTCATGCGTGCCGGCGGCAAGTCCAGCCAGCGCATAGCCCATATGCGCAATCGATGAATAAGCCATCATCCGCTTAATATCGCTTTGCATAATCGCGCCCAACGCACCAACCACCATCGAGGCAACCGACAGCGCCATGATCACCTGTGACCATTCCAGCGCGATACTGCCAAAGGCGCCATAGGTTAGCCGCAACATCAAGGCAATCGCCGCCACTTTCGGCGCAATCGCAAAAAGCGCCGTTACCGGGCTAGGCGAGCCTTCATATACATCAGGCGTCCACATATGAAAGGGGGCGGCCGACACTTTAAAGGCGATGCCGGTGATCATAAACACCATGCCAATGATAAACCCGGCGGGTAAGTCTGTTTCCGCAACTGCCGCGGCAATACCAGCAAAACTTGTCGTACCAGCGAAGCCATAGACCAGTGAAGCGCCATATAACAACATGCCTGAAGACAGCGCCCCGAGCAGAAAATATTTCAGCCCAGCTTCTGATGAGCGAAGCGAGTTGGTCCGCATCGCCGCCACCACATAAAGCGGCAAGGATTGCAATTCAACCGCCATATATAATGACATCAAATCATTGGCCGAAATCATCAGCATCATGCCGACAAGCGCCAATAGCACAAGCAAGGAAAATTCTGGCTTGTTAATATCATCGCGTTCAAGCGGCGTCACTGACATGAACACCGCGGCAAAGCTACCCATCAAAACCAGCAGTTTCATGTAATCGGCAAAGGCATCGCCGCGGAACATACCACCAAAGGCTGTGGATTGTGCGGACGACATAGAGAGCAAGGCCAGCGCCGCAAGCACAATGCCAGCCAGCGTCAAATGCGCCACCCGGCGGGCATTTGCCGCACCGTCACCACCATAGGCCGCGACCAAAACCAACACCAGCGCCACCGCTGATAAAATGATTTCAGGCAAAGCCGGTAATATATCTGCCAGTTCAAAACCCATCGCTATTCCCCAAAATACAAGTCAGCACCGCGCTTAACGCGCCGCCAGTAGCGCGACGCCACTCGCTGTCAAATCGTCCAGAATAATTTGAATCGATACATCCATGACATCGAGCAATGCCATTGGATAAACCCCAAAAAATAAGACCAGAATTGTCAAAGGCACGAAAATACCATATTCGCGCATCTGCATACGCTCCATGGACTGGACCTCGGCACTGACCACTTGCCCGAACATCACCCGGCGATACAGCCACAGCATGTAGGTTGCCCCCAGCACAAGCCCGGTTGCGGCAAACAGCGCCAGCCAAGTATTGGCTTGCCACGCGCCCACCAAAACCAGCATTTCACCAACAAATCCACTGGTGCCGGGCAAGCCGACTGATGCCAGCATCATAAACATGAAAAACACCGCATAGCGCGGCATCACCGCGGTCACACCGCCATAGGCGCTGATTTCCCGCGTATGCAACCGGTCATAAACAACGCCCACACAGAAAAACAATGCCGCCGATACCAAGCCATGGCTGATCATCTGGAACATTGCCCCGGCAATGCCTTGCTCATTCATCGAGAAGATACCAATTGTGACAAATCCCATATGCGCCACCGACGAATAGGCAATCATTTTTTTCATATCTGATTGCGCCAGCGCCACAAGTGACGTGTAAATCACTGCGACCACGGACAATACAAAGACCATCGGAGCAAAAAATTCAGACGCAAACGGGAACATTGGCAATGAGAACCGCAAAAATCCATAGCCGCCCATCTTCAACAGAACCCCGGCTAAAATCATCGAACCAGCAGTTGGCGCCTCAACATGCGCGTCAGGCAACCACGTATGAACGGGCCACATGGGCACCTTGACAGCAAATGATGCAAAGAAACCCAAGAACAACCATGTTTGCATATTACGGGCGAATTCATGCGACATTAATTGCGGAATATTTGTGGTGCCGGCATCAATATACATGGCCAGCATACACACCAGCATTAAGACTGATCCGAGCAAGGTATAAAGGAAAAATTTAAACGCCGCATAGACCCGGCGTGGACCACCCCATACGCCAATAATCAAAAACATTGGGATCAGCACGGCTTCGAAAAACAGGTAGAACATCAACATGTCAAGCGACACAAACATCCCAATCATCATGGTTTCAAGAACCAAAAAAGCGATCATATATTCACGCACGCGATTGGTGATGCTTCGCCAGCTGGCCAAGATCGCCAGCGGTGTAAGGAAGGTAGACAGCAAGACAAACGGCATCGAAATACCATCGACACCCATATGATAGCTGATGCCCGTATCACCTAGCCACACCCGTTGTTCTTCGAACTGATAGCCAGACGCACCGCTGTCAAAACCGATCAGAATGACAAGTGACACCAAAAAGGTAAAAGCAGATACCCACAAGGCGACATTGCGTGCATTGCGCGCGAGCGTGTCGTCATCCCCGCGAATGATCAATAAAAACAACACCCCAGCCAATGGCATAAAGGTGATTATAGACAAAATAGGCCAATTATCGATCATCACCCTACCCCTTGAACCGCAATACGTACCAGCTGACCAACACGACCACACCGATCAGCATGGCAAAGGCATAATGGAACACAAACCCGGTCTGAATCCGCGAACAGGCACCAGAAATCCGGTAGACCAATGCCGACACCCCGTCTGGGCCAAACCCATCAATGGTATCGCGGTCACCACGTAGCCAGAAAAAATTACCAATCCGCACCGCAGGCTTGACGAAAATAGCGTCATATAATTCATCAAAATACCATTTGTTGAAAAAGAACAAATGGACCGGCCGGAACAACGCGGCAATACGCGCCGGCAATCCGGTAAAGATGGCATAACACAACACCGCCATGGCTACCCCACTGGTCGCCAAGCCAATCGGTAATAATTTCACCCAAGTCGGCACATGATGTGCATTTTCCATCGCCGCATTGGTCGGCAGAATGAAAATGGAGTCACCCCAGAATTGTTGCCAGTGATGACCAACGAATAATTCATATCCCAGCCAACCAGAGAAAATCGCCCCAATCGCCAATACCAATAACGGCACAGTCATAACCAACGGGGATTCATGCACATGCGCCATCACATCGGCACTTGCCCGTGGCTTGCCGTGGAACGCCATAATCAACAAACGCCAGCTGTAAAAGGCCGTCAAAAAGGCGGCCAAACAGCCCATGACAAACGCAAAACTACCAACCCCTGAATGCGCGGCATAAGCGGCTTCAAGGATCATGTCCTTGGAATAATAGCCCGCAAAAAACGGAAAGCCAGCAAGTGCCAAAGACCCAATCCACATCATGACATAGGTCACCGGCACCTTGCGCCAGATCCCGCCCATATTGCGTAAATCCTGTTCATCTGACAGGGCGTGGATCACCGACCCGGCTCCCAAAAACAAAAGGGCCTTAAAGAACGCGTGCGTTGTCAGGTGGAACATGGCCGCCGGATAGGCAGATACACCAGCGGCGAAAAACATATAACCAAGCTGTGAGCATGTGGAATAGGCAATCACACGTTTGATATCAAATTGTGTCAGGCCAACAGTGGCGGCAAAAATGGCCGTCATAGCCCCTACAATGGTGATGACATCAAGCGCGAATGGCGCATATTCGAGCATTGGCGATAAACGACAAACCATAAACACGCCAGCCGTGACCATGGTGGCGGCATGGATCAACGCCGATACGGGGGTTGGCCCCTCCATCGCGTCTGGTAGCCATGTATGCAAGCCAAGCTGGGCCGATTTGCCCATCGCCCCGATAAACAGCAAAATGCCAGCCACTTCAAGAGCTGGCAATGACTGGCCTAAAAATTCAATATTTGTGGTTGCGATCAGGCTGGATTGCGCAAAGATGACATCAAACTGGACCGAGTCAAACAACACATAAACAGCCAAAATCCCCAGTGCGAAACCAAAATCACCCACCCGGTTCACAACAAAGGCCTTCATAGCCGCTGTGTGGGCGGATTCTTTTTTGTACCAAAAGCCAATAAGCAGATAAGAGGCAACACCAACCCCTTCCCAGCCAAAGAACAACTGCACCAGATTATCAGCGGTGACAAGCATCAGCATGGCAAAGGTAAACAGGCTGAGATAGGACATAAACCGGGCCCGTGCATTGTCATGCGACATATAGCCAACCGAATAAATATGCACCATCGATGACACGCCCGTCACAACGATCAGCATCACCGCTGTCATGGTGTCAAACCTCAAGGCCCATTGCGCGGCAAAATCCCCAGATACAATCCAGCGCCCAATATCAACAGTGATAGGCGTGCCACCAATCGCCACCTCGGCAAAGGCAATCACTGATAACAGCAATGATGACAGCAAGCCTGTTACAGTAACAAGCTCGGCTGGACGGTCCTGATTATTCAGGCTTAGCAGACCGGCAAGAATAGACCCGACAAGCGGCAAAAAAACGATCAGCGCATACATGGCCTTAGCCCTTCAACACATTAACATCTTCAACCGCAATAGACCCACGGTTGCGGAAAAATACGACAAGGATAGCCAAGCCAATCGCGGCCTCAGCCGCCGCCACGGTCAGAATAAACAGCGAAAAGATCTGCCCCTCTAAATCCCCGTTATAGGCTGAAAATGCCACCATATTGATATTGACAGCCAGCAGCATCAACTCAATTGACATTAAAATGGTAATGACATTTTTTCGGTTCAGAAAAATGCCAAAAATGCCAAGCGCAAACAACATCGCCGAGACAGTCAAATAATGGTTTAATGATAACTCAAGCATACTGCCTTACTCCTCGGCTTTGCCAGCATTAGCGGCCGCCGGTGTTTTGCCTGATGGCACTTTAATCACTTCCAAAACATCAGCTGGACGGCGGGCATTTTGCTCGGCAATGATTTGCCGCCGGACACCGGCACGTTTGCGCAATGTCAGCGAAATCGCGCCAATCATAGCTACCAACAGGATCAGGCCTGCCAGTTGGAACAAAAACGCATATTTTGTGTAGAGCACACCGCCAAGACGTGTGGTGTTGGCTATTTCAGACACCACTGGCGCGGTTTTGCCACCAAACGCATCGCCATACATCGCCAGCACCAGTTCAAACACCAAAATACCGCCCACAATCAGACCAAGCGGCAGATATTTTTGAAATCCGGCCCGCATCTCGGCAAAATTAATGTCGAGCATCATCACCACAAACAGGAACAGAACCGCGACCGCGCCAACATAGACGACGACCAAAAGCATGGCCAAGAATTCAGCCCCAATCAGCACAAACAGCCCGGCCGCATTGAAAAACGCCAATATCAGGAACAAAACTGAATAGACCGGGTTGCGGCTGACCACCACCATCACGCTACTGGCGAGCATGACGCCAGCGAACAGATAAAAGAATAAGGCTTCAATCATTTTGTGACTGTCTTTCCTGTGTCAAATCTATACCGGCCTAGCGCCAACGCGCATCAGCGGCGAGGTTGCGGGCAATTTCAGTTTCCCAGCGGTCGCCATTGGCCAGCAACTTATCCTTGTCGTAATACAGTTCTTCCCGGGTTTCCGTGGCAAATTCAAAATTCGGCCCTTCAACAATGGCATCCACCGGGCACGCTTCTTGACAAAAGCCGCAATAAATACATTTCGTCATATCAATGTCATAACGGGTTGTACGGCGGCTTCCATCGGCGCGCGGTTCGGCTTCGATGGTGATGGCCTGCGCCGGGCATACCGCCTCGCATAATTTACAGGCAATACAGCGTTCTTCCCCATTAGGATACCGCCGCAACGCATGTTCACCACGGAACCGCGGCGATAACG
Organism: uncultured Alphaproteobacteria bacterium; assembly: GCA_913045915.1. Taxonomy (GTDB): domain Bacteria; phylum Pseudomonadota; class Alphaproteobacteria; order Puniceispirillales; family Puniceispirillaceae; genus UBA3439. The sequence goes on from CAJWSS010000068.1 coordinate 8,292, forward strand.
AGCCTTTTTCATACGGATAATTGATCGTGACTTTCGGCTTAAAGAAATATTTTAAGGTCAGGAACAAGCCCTTGCCTAATTCAAGAAGCAGAAACGAGCGTAACGCATTTGATACAGCTGACATCATAACTTCACACCCTCTAGCCCAATGACACGTCTGGCAAATTACCAGACACCAGCAGGTAACCTGCCGTCAGGACCACATAAATCAACGAGAATGGGAGGAAAATTTTCCAACCAAGCCGCATCAATTGGTCATACCGATAACGCGGCGTGGTGGCCCGCACCCACAAGAAAACAAACAGCACCAGCATAATCTTCAAAATGAACCATAACGGCCCAGGGATCATGTTCAGCGGCCAGATATCCA
>CAJWSS010000069.1:0-8500 GCA_913045915.1 uncultured Alphaproteobacteria bacterium
TGAACCATCTTGTCCTGTAATTCCAGTAATTAGTGCTACTTTCATTTACAAACTAACAGTTTATTTTTAAATGTGTTAAAGAAAAACATTTATTTTATAAATGTTAATACTTGTGACCGGAGGAACCGGATTAGTTGGTCAAGCTATCAAAAAAGCTCGTCACCTAGCACTTATGCCTTACGTAGTTGACAACCTTTACTAAGAAGCGTCATGGATATCATTCTAAAAGAAGACATCGACCAGTTAGGTAGCAAGAACGATATTGTTGCCGTCGTCAACGCGGATCCGATCACTCGGAGCATGCTCTCGGAAGCTACCGTAGAGCGTTTCGGTAGTGAGATCCTTGAGAATATGATGAATCGCTACCTGATTCTCCAAGAATGCAATGCCAGAGGAATTGAAGTCACCAAGCAAGAGGTTAGCGACGAAATTCGCAGGCTGGCTGGTAAGTTTGGGCTTTCGATGGAGAGTTATCTCAATTTGCTGCAGGAGAATCGGCAGATCACGGCCGGACAGTACAGTCGCGAAATCATCTGGCCGATGCTGTCACTGCGAAAGCTAGTCGCCGACCGCGTTCAAGTGACCGATGAAGAATTTAACGAGGCCTACCTTTCCCAGTTTGGTGAAGCGGTCAAGTGTCGTTTAATCATGGTGGAGGAGCGAGCCAAAGCCCTTGAGTTGCAAAAGCTCCAAGCGATTGGCCTCCCGAACCATGCAGACGGACAGAAATATGCCCTTCACGCAAACCTGTCATCCCAAAACGCCTTACAATATGCGATGACAATCTTGTGCCAATGGCACGCTGAGTATTTTCCACATTGTACGACAGTTGCATCTTGGCGCCATTTTCCAGTGCCAGTTTAGCATCGGCTACCATTAAGGCGTCCAAGGTATCCGGCACTTCAACCCGCGGCAGGTTACGACAGCTCACCAAATCGGTGGCTCCGTCAACGCTTACCAAAATTGGGTTTAGGTCAAGATCATCAAGTGCCGCATCACCACGACTAACCTGTGTCAGCAGGTCAGTACGACCAATCACCTGTTGCAATGAGGTAAAACCAAGAACCGCCAAAATTTCACGCACCTCTTCGGCCAAATGGGTAAAGAGCTGAACAACTTTTTCCGGCGTACCTTCAAATTTTGCTCGCAGATCATCACGCTGTGTACAAACGCCAACTGGGCATGTGTTAGAATGACATTGGCGCACCATAATACATCCCATGGCAATGAGCGAAGATGTGCCAATACCATATTCGTCTGCCCCCAACATGGCTGCCATGACGATATCACGGCCAGTTTTAAGCCCGCCATCGGTACGCAGCACAACCTTGTTGCGTAGGTCATTCATTGACAAGACCTGATGCACTTCGGACAAACCCATTTCCCATGGCATGCCAGCATGTTTGATCGATGATTGCGGGCTGGCCCCGGTGCCCCCACCGTGACCAGACACCAAAATGGCGTCGGCCTTGGCCTTGGCAACACCCGCGGCGATTGTGCCAATGCCGGTTGATGCCACAAGTTTGACACAGACTTTGGCGTCCGGATTGATTTGTTTTAAATCATAGATCAACTGGGCCAAATCTTCGATCGAGTAAATGTCATGATGCGGCGGCGGCGAAATTAATGTGACACCCGGCGTTGAATGGCGAAGCCGCGCAATCAGGCTATCGACCTTGATGCCCGGCAACTGGCCGCCCTCACCGGGCTTGGCACCTTGTGCCACCTTGATTTCAATTTCCTGACAATTGTTCAGATATTCAGCGGTCACGCCAAACCGCCCAGATGCAATCTGTTTGATTGCGCTTGATGGGTTATCCCCATTTTCGCGCAATTTAAAGCGTGCCGGGTCCTCACCACCCTCACCCGAATCTGACTTTGCACCGATCCGGTTCATCGCAATTGACAATGTTTCATGCGCCTCTGGGCTGAGTGCGCCAAGCGAAATGCCGGGTGACACAAGCCGTTTACGGATGCCGGTGATGGATTCAACCCGATCAATGTCAACTGGCTCATGCATTGGTTTAAAATCGAGAAGATCACGCAAATTGATCGGGTCTTGTGACGCCACCAATGCCGAATATTTTTTCCAGCTTTCATACGAACCCGTATCGCACGCATGTTGCATGGCGTGGATCAATTGCCCGTCAAAGGCATGCCGCTCGCCAGATTTGCGATAACGGAAAAAACCACCAACCGGCAGATGCACATCATCAACGGCAAATGCCTTTTTGTGCATCGCCAACACGCCGGCCGCGATCCCTTTAAGACCAAGGCCAGAAATGCGGGATGACATGGGCGGGAAATAAGTGGCGACAAGTGACCGCGATAGCCCAAGCGCCTCGAAATTATAGCCCCCACGATACGAGGTGATCACCGAAATACCCATCTTTGACATGATTTTCAGCAACCCGTCTTCAACAGCCTTTCGGTAATTGGCAACCGCATCTGCAATTTCCAGACCCGGCAATAACCCGCGTACCTGCCGATCAGCAATGGCCGCTTCGGCAACATAGGCATTGACGGTTGTCGCCCCAACACCAATCAACACCGCAAAATGATGCACATCAAGACATTCGCCACTGGCCACATTGACGGATGCAAATGTACGCAATTGCTGTCTTACAAGATGCGAATGCACCGCGCCTGTGGCCAAAATCATTGGTAATGGTACGCGGTCTTCACTCACATTGCGATCCGTCAGCATGACATGTTCGCATCCCGACCGCACGGCTTCTTCAGCCTCGGCCTGAATACGCTCAAGCGCGACGTTAAAGGCATGATCACTGCCATCATCAACAAATGTACAATCTATCGTTGCCGCCTTATCCCCAAGATACAGGCATAGCGCGTCCCACTCTGGCACGGTCAGCACTGGCGAGTGCAACAACAGATGGTCACATTGCTCTGGCGCCTCATCCAAAATATTGCCAAGATTGCCAAGCCGGGTCCGCAAGGTCATAACATGACGTTCGCGCAATGAGTCGATTGGCGGGTTAGTCACCTGCGAGAAATTTTGTTTGAAAAAATGATGCAGGCCACGATAATGCCCTGATAACACCGCCAGCGGCGTGTCATCACCCATCGAACCAATGGCTTCTTTGCCGGTTTGCGCCATGGGCTGCAGCACCAGTTCGGCATCTTCCATCGTCCAGCCCGCCATATATTGACGCCGCCGGGCCTCTTTTGCATCGAGGGGGGCACTGGCCTTGCCTGACGCATTCGCCAACAAGGAATCCATCTGTTTCGCCCGACCAATCCATTGGCCCCAATCGCATTTTTGAACCAGCTTGTCTTTGAGTTCTTGGTCTTTATACAGCCGGCCCTCAGCCAGATTAATGCCGATCATTTCACCCGGCCCAAGACGCCCACGTTCGGCAATATTGGTATCTGGAACCACCACCATGCCAGTTTCAGACCCGGCGATCACCAGCCCATCATGCGTCACCACATACCGCAAGGGCCGTAACCCGTTACGGTCAAGACCAGCCACCACCCAGTCGCCGGCATAGGCCGCAATCGCCGCCGGCCCGTCCCATGGTTCCATCACCGAATTACAATAGGCATAGAGATTGGCCCGCGGATTATCCGCGCTGACATCAATCGCTTCTGGAATCATCATGGTTTTGACCATGGGCAGGTCGCGGCCGCTCCGCAACAGCAACTCAAAGACAGCATCTAGCGCCGCCGAGTCAGAACTGCCTTTGGCAACAACCGGCTTTAAATCATCGATTTGCGTGCCGAATAATGCAGATTCCATCCTGTCTTCATGACAGCTCATCCAGTTTTGATTGCCCCGGATGGTATTTATTTCGCCATTATGGGCCAGCACCCGGAATGGCTGTGCCAGCCGCCATGTGGGTTTGGTATTGGTCGAATAGCGCTGATGATAAATCGCAAATGACGACACAAACCGCCGGTCCAGCAAATCCGGGAAAAAGGCAGTGACCTGCTCGGCCAGAAACATGCCTTTATAAATGATTGAACGGGTTGATAATGAACAGATATAAAAATCACTGATCAGATCCTGGATCACCGCTTTTTCAATCCGGCGGCGCACAAGATAAAGCTGTCTTTCGGCGTCCTCTTCGCTCATATCTGTTGGCATAGAGAACATGATTTGTTCAATTTCTGGACGAGTTGCGATGGCTTTTTGGCCGAGCGCGCTGGTATCGACAGGTACCTGCCGCCAGCCATAGATAAAATGCCCAAACGCCAGAATTTCTTCTTCAACAATGCAACGACAGCGCTCTTGGGCGGCCAAATCGGTGCGCGGCAAAAACACCATGCCAACAGCCAGCCGCCCACCATCATCATCATGGCCGGTGCGGGCAATATGCTCGATGAAAAAATCGCGTGGGATTTCGATATGGATGCCGGCGCCATCCCCGGTCATGCCGTCAGCGTCAACCGCACCGCGATGCCAAATAGCTTGCAAGGCTTCAATGGCGGATTCGACAACGGCCCGGTTTGGTTGGCCATCACGCGCCGCAACAAATCCCACACCGCAGGCATCATGTTCCATGTCCGGGCTATACACACCAGCGGCGCCCAGCCGGCCTTCGTTCCGCGCCCGGCGCGCCAGATAGTCTTGGGCATCAAATGATTTGGTCATGGCTTTAGCTCCTTGCTGTTGCAACGCGCGGCGCGTCAACCGCAGCATTGATCCAGCGATCAATTTGTTCGGCGGCATCCCGCCCGTCACGCACACCCCAGACAACCAGCGAGGCACCGCGCACAATATCGCCGGCGGCAAACACCCCGTCCATTGGTGTCATCATGGTCTGCCAGTCAATTTTAACCGTGCCCCAGCGGGTCACTTCTAATGCGTCTTGACCAAATAATTTTGGCAGGTCTTCAGGATCAAACCCAAGCGCTTTGATCACCAGATCTGCTGGCAATTCATGCGATGATCCGTCAATCACCTCTGGCACCTGCCGCCCGGTGGCGTCGGGCTGGCCAAGATGAATGCGCTGTGCGCGCACCGCCCGCACCTGATCATCACCAATAAAAGCCTGCGGGGCTGACAACCAATTGAACACCACGCCCTCTTCTTCAGCGTTCTGCACCTCTCGCTGTGACCCCGGCATATTCGCCCGATCGCGGCGATATAAACAACTGACCGATTTTGCTTTCTGGCGGATTGCTGTGCGAACGCAATCCATGGCGGTATCCCCCCCGCCGATCACCACTACATGCTTGCCAGCCGCATCGAGCATACCATTGTCAAATGCCGGCACTGAATCGCCAAGGCTTTTGCGGTTTGACGCTGTTAGATAATCCAATGCTGGCACAATGCCATCGAGCCCGACACCCGGCAGGCTGATATCGCGGGCTTTATAAACACCGGTGGCAATCAAAATTGCGTCATGGGCCGCACGTAATTTGTCAAAGCTGTGTGCGCCGCTTCCAACATCAACGCCAAGATGGAAAGTTACCCCCCCATCGCGCAGTAGATTGCCACGCCGTTCAACAATGTCTTTTTCAAGTTTAAAGCCGGGGATGCCATAAATCAGCAACCCGCCAACGCGGTCATACCGGTCATAGACATGTACCTGATAGCCGCGGTGCCGCAACATTTCCGCCGCCGCCAATCCGGCTGGGCCAGCCCCGATGATGCCAATGGATTCGCTTCGTTCATGGCGCGGTGCGGCGGGTTTGACCCACCCCTCGGCAAATGCCGTTTCGGTTATGTGTTTTTCCACCGCCCCGATGGTGACTGACTCAAAGCCTTTTTCGATCACGCAACTGCCCTCACAGAGCCGGTCTTGCGGGCAGATACGTCCGCAAATTTCAGGAAAATTATTGGTCTGCGAAGATAATTCATAGGCTTCTTGCAACCGGCCTTCAGCCGTCATCATCAGCCAGTCCGGGATATTGTTGTGCAACGGGCAATTCACCTGACAAAATGGCACACCGCATTGCGAACAGCGCGACGCCTGGGTTTCGGCCGCAGACGCGTCAAAGTCATTATAAATTTCATCAAAATCGGCCACACGATGATCAGCCGCCCGTTTTTCTGGCATGGCTTTTTTTGTCGCTACGAATTGCAGCATTTTTGATGACATATTTGCCTCCCGGCGCTTGGCTATGACAGCATAAATTTAAGTCACGATGGCTCTGGTTGCCTGAGGACATACCACCCCGCAACCAAACCGCCCCGTAATTAGTCAACAATATTTACCCTTTTTTTCCAAAATTTGCAAGCCCAATGCAATATCAAGCAAACACACTCCTGCATAATTTCATTTTTAGATCCGATTTGGAACTATTTAAGCCGATTGGTGTTGGTGCCAGCCACCGCGCCACCTGTATGGACATGATTTGCCCCCTTGTTTTATCGCGCGATTATTTGTAGCCATGGGATCACATCACCAACAGGATGCGATATGCCGTTTAGTCTTATTCTTCTCATTGCCGCTATTCAGGGCGTGACCGAATTTCTGCCGGTATCATCATCCGGGCATCTTGTGCTGGTCCCGGTCCTGACCGCCCAGCCTTATCAGGGCCAAACGATCGACGTGGCCGCGCATGTTGGCACGTTAGTGGCGGTGTTGGTCTATGTTCGGCGAGATATTTTTGCCATCACCGCCGCCATGTTTGGCCGCGCGCCCAGCGCCCAGCAGACCAGCGACCGGCGGCTTGGCCTGATGATCATAGCGGCAACCATGCCAGTCGTGCTGGTTGGATTTGTGGTGAATTATGCCGACTGGCACTGGCTGACACTGGTAACCACATTGGCATGGGCTAATTTAGTGTTCGCCGGGCTGTTATGGGCCGCTGATCGGTGTCGGGACCGCCTGCACACGCTGAGTGATATGCGCTGGTCGGCCGCCATGGGCATTGGGCTGATGCAAATCTGTGCGCTGATCCCGGGGGCGTCACGTTCTGGCGTCACCATGACCGCCGCGCGGTTTTTCGGCTATGACCGGGTGACGGCTGCGCGGTTTTCACTGCTGTTATCCTTGCCAGCGATTGCCGGGGCTGGCCTGTTAAAAACCATTGACCTGATGGATGCTGGCGACGTTCAGCTTGGCATTGACGCAGCCTTGGTGGCACTGTTGTCAGCATTTTTCGCGTGGCTGGCCATTCGCATGATGATGTCTTGGCTGGCCAAAGCGAATTTCACCATTTTTGTGGTTTACCGACTTGCACTCGGAATTGTTTTACTAATAGGACTCGAATTTGGTCTGATTGCAACAAGCTAGCCTACCTACGGAACAAGCCTCCCGGCCGATATCGCGCCAAATAGTTTGGCACAACTGCATCGATACAGGTAGCGACAATCCCTAAGTCAGCCAATTTGAGCGCCTCTTCAGCAACAACATTATCCACTTTTAGCAATCGCAACTGATCTAGAGTAAGAGGAGGATTAGGTAATAGTCCAGCGACACTCGCGCCCACAGCCAATGCCGCGAATGGCACCGGCACCAAAAGCCGGCGGCGCTCACTGTACTGTAGAGTCAATGCCATCAACTGGCGAAAGCTAAAAACATCAGGGCCACCAAGTTCATAAATACATCCCTCGGGCTCTTTTTTGAGATCAACTCTTCCTGTCCTCAGTCCAGCAATAATGGCTGAGGCCACATCTTCAACAAAAACGGGCTGCATGCGCATATGTCCACCGCCTGGCAGTGGCAAGGCCGGTGCGATTTGCGCCATTGCGGCGAATCTATTGAAAAAATTATCACGTGGGCCAAAAATAACAGACGGACGCAAAATAACCGCCTTTGGAAACTCCTCTTTCAGCCCAGCCTCGCCAGCCGCTTTGGTCTGGGCATATCGGCTGGCTGATTGCGCATCAGCGCCAATCGCCGATAGATGGACTACCGCCTGATGGTGATGTCGCGCCGCCATTTGCCCAATCCGCTGGGGCAATTCTGCCTGCAAAGCGCCAAACTTTTGCGCGCCAGACTCGGCCAGAATGCCGACCATATTCACCAACGCATCGGCGGGTGCTAACACCGCTTCCAACGCCCCATCATCCCGCGCATTGCCAGAAACAATGGTGATTTGCCCACTACGCCCCATCGGTTTTAGATATTTCGCACGGTCACTATTCCGGCATAAAACAATGATCTGATAGCCAGCTTGCGCCAATTTTTCAATTGTTGCTCTGCCGACAAACCCGGACCCGCCAATAACTGCCACGGTATGGATCATTTTACACCCCAAATTTATTCTTTCTTGATACAACCAGACCGATAAGTGTGGTGTGACACGCTGATCATGCCGCCGGACCCGGGCATCGAGTGATAGTCGTTCAAAGTTATATCAGCCAAACCGGCATTTCAATCCCATCAATCTAAAATCCTCCCTATTTTAAAAATAGGAAGACTTTCTTCAGGTTTTCATGAATAGTCTGTTTTGCTTGTATGTTCTGCTTTAAAAGATTTGACACGTGGACGATTGCGTCTATTGTTCGGCCAAGATAATACCCGCTTTTGACCAACGGCGGATAAATATGTGCCCAGGTGGCGGAATTGGTAGACGCGCTGGC
>CAJWSS010000070.1:0-8493 GCA_913045915.1 uncultured Alphaproteobacteria bacterium
CAGATTTAAGGTCATTTATTGTTTAGCAGTAATGAGTAGCTGTGGTTGGCATGTATTTAGATGCGCCCCACCCCGTATATTTATTGGGGGGACTTGAAAAAACTGGGTTGCTAGCCACTGACGCACAAATTGGTGCACAAAACGCGCCTTTTGACTTGCAAATGGTGACGTCCAAACTGTTAGAAACGCTGATACGACAGTGCAGAGAAGTGTCTATAGTGAGAACCAGGACCCCGCCCTCAGGCACCATTTTTGCTAAAATTTCATCTCACACGTTGAAAAGATGCGCGTTGATAATCCATTATTTCGTTGTCAGTGCTAAGACAGCCGGCTGGCGCCTTGGTTTTTTTCGTATACAGTAATAATAAGGCATGGTTTTTGCTCGACGCTGGCAACGGCTATCCAACATAGTGATCTCCAGTTACTAGGACAGTCGAAGCCCTGCTAGCGATAACGAACCCTCGCTGGTGGGGCTTTCTCGTTCAGCGTTTAGAACGGAAATATTTTCGTGTGTCTGCTAACATGATTTTCCTACAGACACAAAATTTCACCTAACTGAGTGGTAGGTTGCGGCACCCGAGCTGGTCTGTAGAAATCATCTAACGATTGTGTTTATTATAACGCAGGGCAAATCAGTCGAATGAACACGAGCTGAGCGCATTTTTTATCGGAATGATGGCCAGGTGTGTTATGCGAAGTGCGCCATTGAAAATGGGATAAAACAGCCCACATATATTACAGGACAAAACATGAGGGCGGTTATGATCACGCAGCACATGCCTAAATTTTTGGTTGTTGTTATCATTTTACTTGGCGCACAAACAGCGTTTGGTGCGGGTGGGGATGGCGGCTATGCCACCTCGACAAAAAAGCCAGCTGGCTATAACGAAGCCGTTGCCCTGATTGCGGCAGAAAAATATCAAGAGGCAATACCGCCGCTTCAATCGGCTGAAAAATTGGCTACAACCGATGCTGACATCCAAAATCTACTTGGGTTTACCCACCGCAAAACCGGCAAGCTTGATGCGGCCGCCAGCTATTACAAGCGTGCGTTGGAAATCAATCCAAAACATAAAGGCGCGCTTGAATATCAGGGTGAGTTATTTTTGATGCTTGGTGATAAAGATGCCGCTGCTGACAATCTGGCAAAGCTGGATAAAATCTGCTGGCTGGGATGCAGTGAATATGATGATCTCAAACAAGCGATTGCCAAGTCACAATAAAAACCTGCCGGTGGTGCGGTTTTTGTAGTTTTCTCCCTGACGACATTGAATGTCGTCAGGGAGGGCAGTATCAGCCAATAATATTGTGAGCGGGCCCATAGGGGAACCCAGTGATGTTTTCATTGCCGTCTTCGGTAATGATCAAAATATCATGCTCTCGATAGCCACCGGCACCAGGCTGACCATCTGGGATGGTGAGCATCGGTTCCATCGAAATCACCATGCCCGGTTGCAAAATAGTGTCGATATCTTCGCGCAATTCCAGCCCGGCTTCACGCCCATAATAATGGCTCAAAACGCCGAAAGAATGGCCATAGCCAAAGGTACGATATTGTAAAAGATCGCGGTCTTCAAAAAATGTGTTGATCTTTTGCGTGACTTCGGCACATGACATGCCGGGTTTTAGCAAGCTCATACCATATTCATGGGCATCAACATTCGCCTGCCATATGGCCAGCGAGTCGGCATCGACCGTATCAACGAAAAGCGTGCGCTCGAGTGCTGTATAATAGCCGGATATCATCGGGAAGGTGTTGAGTGACAAAATATCACCAGATTCGAGTGCGCGCGCGGTCACCGGGTTATGTGCGCCATCGGTATTGATGCCTGACTGAAACCATACCCAGCTGTCACGATATTCTGCATCGGGATAGCGTTTGGCAATTTCCAGCTCCATCGCGTCACGGCCCGCCATGGCAATATCAATTTCACGGGCACCGCATTTGATCTGATCACGGATCGCATAGCCGCCAACGTCGGCGGTTGCCGCCCCGGCGCGAATTAAAGCCAGCTCAGCCAGCGATTTATGCATGCGCTGATTCATTGTTGCTGGTGCTATATCAATTTTTTCTTTTGGTGCCAGAAACGAGTCAAGCAACTGCATTTGGCTGATGCTCATATGGTCACCTTCAAAACCGATGGTTTTACCAGTGCCAGTGACCGAAAGAATGGCCCGCCAGTAATTATGTCTTTGCCAGTCTGTATAGGTGATATTGTCACCATAACAGCGCCGCCATGGTTGCGCCGCGTCAATGCCAGCGCTGAAGGTAACCGTATCGGTCTTGGTCACCACCTGTGCATAGGGGCGGCCAAATGAACAATATAAAAACCCGGAATAATAGCTGACATTGTGCATAGATGTCAGAACGCACGCATCAACACCTGTTTCATGCATGGTTTGACGTAAAATTTTTAGACGTGTTTCATATTCAGAATCAGCGAATGGCAGTTGCTTCTGCCCCTGATGAAAACGGTAATATTGAGGACGGTCCATCAAAATGCTCCTTTACTTCACACTCGTCATAGCCAGAGGTGATGTGAAAGGAGTCCCCCCTCACCGCTGTCTACGGCAAAGCAAGATCCCGGCGTTCAGGATGGTGAATCAGACATAAACGAATTTTTATTCGGTGCGACGCCATCGCGATGTCTAATGCATCGCGTGTATTACTATTTTTTTTGGCAGTCAATATCAATTATATCGCATGCCAGCATATTCTGCTGACGGGGGGTTTGTTGGCACCGCGCCCCTAGTTTGTTTGGCCCCGAGGTAAGCCCGCTATGCTGTTTGATGTTCAGATGACAGGATATGCCAGCCTGGTGATCTTAAAAACCATAGAAAGGCCAAACTAAACGCCGCCGCCAACCCGATATGCAATAGTTCGGGCGATAGAATGGTCAATGCAGCACCGGCCGCCAATGGCCCAGCGGCGGCGCCAATGTCGCGCCATGTTTGATTGCGTGCTAGCGCTTTTATTTTGCTATCTTGATATATTTTCGCCACGGCAGCGGCAAAGAGTGTGCCCAAAGCACCACGCGCAATGACCAATAGGCACGACCCGGCAATCAGCCAATCACCCCCAATCATGGCAAATCCTAAAATACTTGCCACAACAGCTATGGTCAGTGGCAGTCTGGTGCCAAATCGATCAGCAATGACACCGGCAAACGGGGCCACCAGCATTTCGCTCAGGCGCCGTGCCGCCAAAATGCTGCCACCAAGTAAAATGGCAAGTTCAAGTGAAACATGCTCTGCCCACATCAATGAAATTGACAGGGTGAACACCCCATCAATACCGGCGCCCATCCAGAAAATCATCACATCAAGACTGTCGGGTCGGGGCAATAAGCGGTCGCGTTTTGCTGGGCGTTTTATGGTGTTTGGCTGGGCGTTTTCAAACAGGAAAAATGCCAGTAATACAGCTAGACTTGAGGCAACAGCCAAATAGCCAAAAACAGTTTTAGGGCCAACAATGGTGGCTAGCCAGGCACCAGCGGTCATCGCCAGAAGCGGGCCGATTTGTTCTACCGATCGGCTAAGACCAATTCTTGTGCCGGTTTTGGCCGGGTTGATCGCGGCATAAGACAAGGTGATCAATAGCAATGCCGCATAGGACAAGCCCCACAAAGCGCGCGACAAGCTGAGCCAAAAAGCCCCGTCCAAAATTGTGTAGCCTAACGTAGAGGCAACGGCGGTCGTTGCGGCAATCACACATAATTTTTTCAGCCCAATCCGCTCGGCAATCTCGACAATTACGCCATAGGCAAACGTGCGAATAATGCGGTTAATCGCAAGCAAAAAGCCAACCATCGCCAGACTGACACCAAAGGCATCAGCATGGACCGGCAAAATGACATAGAGCAGGGCATCACCAAATAATGAGAGTGACAATACGAAGGACGAAACCCAGACATTGCGTAGGACAAGATGATCAGCGTAAGACACACGCGCCCCATTTTTCTTGCTATTTTACATCGGTCATGGCCGTGATCTGAAAAATAGCCCGTTTGACCTCACAGACTATGTCTTGATGACGGGCTGTGTAAGGCGCCGGTGATGGCAGTTCTTAAGATGTCTAATATGTAGCTGAGACCAGTCTGCATGAAAAGTGCTTTATTTGTCGGTCAGGGGCGCAAAAATCAGATCATCCTACAAACCGGGGACGCATTTTAGGTTTTCATCTGCATGAAAATCCCTATGCTCTAGGATGATGTTGCAACCATAACGTGTGATCACGCTTTTGATATATTCATTGATGCGATTTTTCAGTGGCCTAGGCCAGCATTGGCTTGGCATTGTGATGCTTCTTCACGTCAGTGCATTTATCATTCAGATGACGTTAATTTTGCCGTTTGAGGTCGCCGCGGCTGGTCATATTGGATCATTGGCGAGTGTGCTGTTTTTGCCGCATGCTGTGCGTGTTTTATCGGTGTGGTTACTCGGCCCAAAGGCGTTTTTTGCGCTGTTTCCAGCATCGCTTTTAATCAGTTATCTATTTTTTAGGCATGATTACGATCCGGGCACATTGTTTTTTATTACCTTATGGGGGTCGGCATCGGCGGTCATTGCATTTGAATTTTTGCGATTGATGAATTTGGATGTTTATCCCAAAAATGCGGCGCGCATTAACTGGCGTTCGCTTGTTTTTGCCGGGTGTTTAGCCTCATTTTTCAATTCAGTGGGGGGCACCTATTTAAAGCGTGAAGGCCTGTCTGCCCCCGAGATTTTTGAGCTGTTGAGTCGATATTTAATTGGTGATATCGGCGGGCTGTTATTTTGTTTAATTGTTTTAATGCTGATACTACGTTATCTTAGGCTAGCGCACCATTGAACCAATGGACGTGAGAATATTGTGCCAATTTTAAACTCATATGCGAAATTGCGTGAGGTTTTGTTCCAGATTGAAAAAGATCTGGGCATTGAGGAGTTGACCGAGACCGAGCGCAAAGTGTTGGCGGTGCTGGCTAGCCTGTCTGGTGGCACCGAAAATGATGTGTCGCTGGACGATATCAGACAAGACGCGATTGTCACAGATATTCCGGCACCATCGCTGTATCGGGCATTTAGCACCTTGCAAAAGCGTGGCTATATTGGTCGTTCAGGTGGCCAAAGGTCGGGGCTGTATCATTTGCGTGAACGGGCACTCGATTAGCCACATCCTATATAATAGATAATGGCCATGCCACGGTGACTGATCGGCCCAGCTGGGGGATTGACATCAACCCCGATTGGCTGGCCGCTGCACATTATCAAAAATCAACGCTTGCTGATATGCCAGACCTGCCAGCTGATCGGTAAGACGTTATGATTGTGAGGAACAGACCGGTATGAACATCATTGTTAAAGACTCTGCACTTCACGGTCTTGGGGTATTTGCCTGCATAGATTTTGCGCCCGGCGACGTGATTGAACGCTGTCCTTATCTGGTGATTGATGATGATGATCTTCAAGAGATTAACCGGCTGAATGACTATTTATTTACTAGCCCGGACAATAAAGATGATTATCTATGCGTGCTGGGATGCGGCATGATTTACAATCATGGTTCGCCGCCAAATGCCGAATGGCAAATTGATGATGATAATCGTTTTATTTGTTTCACCGCCACGTCTGTCATCAGATCAGGGGAAGAAATACTGCATGATTATGGCAGTGAATATTGGGATAGCCGCCGCTAGGGCGCGTTGGCGCTGTCAGGATAGCGTCGCTGGTGGCATGTCCAGCTGTACCACTTTGCCGTCAAACCCATCTACTGCAGGATAAAGCCGCATCACCAAGGGGTCATGACCGGGAATGATATGATCGCGGCTAGGTGCCACCTTGTGCAACCGGTCAAAACTCTCCAGCATTTCACCAACATGATAGGCGATGGTAAAGGGCCGGCCACTATCCATATTCTCATAAAAATGCGCGGCATCCGAAGCCAAAACGACCCACCCGCGCTTGGTGTGAATTGACACAAATTGCAACCCGGCTGAATGGCCACCGGTCCGGTGTAGCCTGATGCCAGGGCACAATTCATCATCACCATCATAGAACATCACGCGCTGTTTATAATTCATCCGCACAATGCCGCACACATCATCAACCTCAAATGAATAGGACATGCGCGGGTGCCGCATATATTTTCCGGTGGCGAAGTGCAATTCTTTTTCTTGCAGATGGAAACGGGCGTTGGCAAACCGGTCAAAATGCCCGGAATGGTCGTAATGAAGATGTGTAAGAATGACATCTTGTACCGCATCAGCCGCCACCCCAAGTGCCGCCATTGTGTCGATCGGGCAGTGTAAAAACTGTCGTCCACGGCGTGTGGCAACGGCCTCGGTAAACCCGGTATCAATCACCACATTATGCTCGCCGCATCGTGCCAGCCAGACAAAATAATCCATGGGCATTGGCCCATCATGCGGGTCGCCACCAATAAAATGTTCGCTTCTCTTGGCATCACGCATGGCATAGCGAATGGCGTAGAGTTCATAAACAGGCAGGTCATTTTGCATGATATGTCACATTTCTAAAAAAAGTGAAACGCCAGTCATCCCATTAGATGTCTTTGTCAAGATAATAAGAACGGCTGGCTTTATTTGGCAACCCCAAGGCAACGTTAAAAATGGCTGGCGGGGCAATGAAAACTGTGCATGAATACATGCCGGATTGGCAATTGAATGAGCGATCATGATGCAGCTAACAAGCACGCATTGGGGCACATATCATTATAAAACCGAAAATGGCAAAGTGACTGCACTGACGCCATTTGACGATGATGCGCATCCAACCCCTATTGGTCAGGGTATTCTCGATGTGCTTGATCATGAAACACGTATCACCCAGCCAATGGTCAGGCAAAGCTGGCTTGAGGGTGGCCCCGGCCATCGCCAGACAGACAAACGCGGGTCTGATCGGTTTGTGGCGATTGACTGGGACACCGCCAACCAGTTGGTTGGTAGCGAATTACAACGTGTCATTGATGCACATGGCAATCAAGCCATTTATGCCGGCTCCTATGGCTGGGCCAGTGCGGGTCGGTTCCATCATGCACAAAGCCAAATCCATAGATTTTTGAACGCTATTGGCGGTTATACAAAATCGGTCAACACCTACAGCTTTGCGGCTGCCGAAGTGATGATGCCGCATGTGATCGGCGATTTTAGAAATTACACCTACAACGCAACTAGCTGGGCCTCGGTGATTGCCAATACCGAATTATTTGTGGCATTTGGCGGTGTGCCGCTGAAAAATGGACAGATTGGTCAGGGCGGGGTGGGCCGACATATACAGCGTGAGTCAATTTTGGCTGCCTGTGAAAATGGCGTCAAATTTGTCTCCATATCACCATTAAAAAGTGACATGGATGATGATGTGCAGGCCGATTGGTTGACCATTCGGCCAAACACCGACACGGCACTCATCTTGGCGCTTTGTTACGAGCTGATGGACAAGCAGCTTTATGATCAGAATTTTTTGGATCGCTACACGGTTGGCTTTGATAAATTTTCTGAATATCTGCGCGGTACGCATGATGGTGTAGCCAAAACAGCTGAATGGGCGGCGGCGATTTGCGATATGCGGGCCGATGATATTCGCCGTTTGGCGGTACAGATGGCAACACATCGTACGATGCTGTCATTGAGCTGGTCACTCACCCGTCAAGCCCATGGTGAGCAACCATTCTGGGCAGGGGTTGTGTTGGCGGCGATGCTTGGGCAAATAGGCTTGCCGGGGGGTGGGTTTGGCTTTGGCTATTCGGCGACAAATACAGTCGGCAATAATTTTCAGCGCAATATGCCGATTGCCGATCTGCCGCAAGGCCGCAATCTGGTCAATCATTTTATCCCGGTGGCACGGATTGCTGATATGCTGGAATATCCGGGCGCTGATTTCAGTTATAACGGTAAGACCTATCAATATCCAGATATTAAGATGATCTATTGGGCTGGCGGTAACCCGTTTCATCATCATCAAGATTTGCGGCGGCTACGTCGTGTCTGGCAGAAACCGGACACGGTGATCGTTCATGACTGGTGTTGGAATGCGTCGACAAAACATGCTGATATTGTGCTGCCGACAACGACCACGCTTGAGCGATCAGATATCGCGATGTCACCGCGCGATAATTATTTTGTGGCGATGCGGCAGGCACAAGAACCAGTTGGCAGCGCACGCGATGATTATGAAATTTTGTGCGGCATTGGTTGCGCTATGGGCGTCGAGGATAAATTTACTGAAGGGCGTGATGCAAGCGCATGGCAACGCTGGATGTATGATGTTACACGCCAGTCAATGTCTGCATTTGGTTATGAATTGCCTTCGTATGATGCCTTTCTGGAGCGCGGCTGGTTCAAAATTGATGAGCTTAGTAAACCAGCTGTAATATTTGATAAATTCCGGGCTGACCCTATCGCCAATAAACTGGATACGCCATCTGGTAAAATTGAAATATTCTCAGAGAAGGTTGGCGGGTTCGGCTATCAAGATTGCCCACCCCACCCAAGT
>CAJWSS010000071.1:0-8426 GCA_913045915.1 uncultured Alphaproteobacteria bacterium
GAACCGCCGGCCAAGCGATTAACAGTCGCTTGCTCTACCGCTGAGCTACCGGGGATTAAGTCTTGGGTGTCGGTTATACATAACAACAACCGATATGCAAGCCTGTTTTGTTACAAATCTGTTTTGACGGGCGTGGCGGCTGTCCGGTTGCTGTCAATGCTGGTGGATTTGGTCATGATAGCATCTGCCAAACGGTCAATATCATCAGCGCCAAGCGTTGTTGCGGCGACAATGCCGGTTTCACGTGCCTGCCTTATACTGCCAGATCGCTGATAGGACGGGTCATAATGTGTTGCCAACAGGCTTTTGATAAAATCCGGCCAGTCCTTGCGGTCAATCATCTCGTTCCATGCCGCCAGCTGTTTTGCGCTGTGGCGATGTCTTAACTTTGATAATAGCGGCATAATTAAGTCAGGGTTGCTGACCATATGCGCATAATCACGTTGCAGGAAATTGACCCGTGAGTCGATTGGTGCGGTCACTCTTATGGTTGGTGCGTTTCGCATGGCCGCCCATAACGCCGGCGGCACATGAATATTGCCGATTTTGTTGCTTTCCGCTTCTACCAATATGGTTTGTGCAGGGTCACAATGTTTAAGCGCCAAGCACAGTTGTGATTCGAAATAGCGTTGGGTGGGCTGGGGGTGGCCGGGTTCACTGCCCAACAATGAGCCGCGATGACAGGCAAGTTGTTCCAAATCAATGATTTGCGCCCCTTTGATAGACGCCGCCCGCAAAATATGTGTTTTGGCGGTGCCAGTTTGGCCCGATACAATCAACAGTGACAGTTGGCCGGGCAGATGGTCCAAACAATCCAAGACATGACGGCGGTATGATTTGTAGCCACCTTCGATGACATTGCTATGCCAGCCAATATTGCTGAAAATTTGCGCCATGGCACCACTGCGCTGGCCGCCGCGCCAGCAATAGATCAACGGGCGCCAGTTACGATCTTTATCCTGCAATCTGGTCTGTAAATGCGTGGCGATATTTTGTGCCACCAGTGCGGCGCCCGCCCGTTTTGCGGTAAATGGGTTGATTTGTTTATAGATGGTGCCAATTTCTGCGCGCTGTTGGTCATCCAGAACCGGCAGATTAATCGCCCCCGGTATATGATCATCGGCAAATTCGGCCGGCGAGCGCACGTCAATGATGGTGTCAAATTGATAAAGATCAGCAAGGGCAGTGTCAGCTGATAGGCGGGTGATCGGCGGTGCCATGTGGTTACAGACCTCCGCTTTGAATTGTGATGCCGGCAGTGTGCTGGTCTGGCCGGCCGATCATGGCCGCCCGGTGGCCAGACTTTACCAGTGCGTTCACTGCGTTTTCAGCATCTGCAGCCTTAAAAACCCCCAAAAGGCCGCCGCTTGTCTGGGGGTCGAACAAAACGTCCCGGCTGTGAGGGGTAAATTTTCCAGCATTATGAATAGGGACAGCCTGCTGGTTTTGTTCATGCAGGCTGGATGTAATGCCAGCCTCAAAAAGTGGTTTAACACCATGTAAAAGCGGCACTGATGGCAGGTCAATGACACAGCCAGCTAGCCCCAAACGCACCGCTAAATTTTGCGCATGTCTGGCCAAACCAAAGCCGGTTACATCCGTTGCCGCAATTATATTGTTTTCTTTAAAAACATCTGCGGCGTGCTGATTGCTGTGCCGCATACTAGCAATGGCATCATCAACACAAATCGCATCAGCCTTGAGTTGCCTATTCGCGGCCATAATCACACCGGTACC
The DNA here is from genome assembly GCA_913045915.1 of uncultured Alphaproteobacteria bacterium. Taxonomy (GTDB): domain Bacteria; phylum Pseudomonadota; class Alphaproteobacteria; order Puniceispirillales; family Puniceispirillaceae; genus UBA3439. Next base: position 1,738 of record CAJWSS010000071.1, read on the forward strand.
AATCGGTTTGGTTAAAATTAACCGAAAATCTTCATCCAAAGCTGGTGGGGTCTCAGCCGGTAATTTGGCATCACTACCGGTAACAGCAAAGCCAACAGACAAACCGCCACCCTCGCTTGTATGCCCACCGACCAAGCGCACCCCAGCATGACTATGTGCCAGTAGTGCCCCGGCCAGAATATGGGTTAACTGGTTGGTTTGTATCGACAGCTTTGTTTCAGGCAAATTTATAATAGTTAATGAATATAGTGGTTTGGCAAGTGATGCATATATATCACTTAAAGCATGAATGGTTGCGATTTCACCAAGCAAAAAGGGATCGGTCACAATTTCAGACAAAATATCAACTGACTGTATCCAGCCCGACACCCCGGCAGGCACGGGCAAGGCTGCACTGTCTGTTTCCAGCCCTGATGGTGGCATTAGATCTGGGGTGGCACCTCTTGATACCGCTAATGCGACAGCATCATGCATCGCGGCTTGCAATACCTGGTGGCTGGTCTTTGCCGCACAGCCAAGACAGCGCATGGATGAAAAGGCCGGGTCATGTCGGGCTAAAACATTGGTGTCTTGCCCGGGTCTAGGCGCTTCCGATAACCCGGCAAAGGGGGTGATTGATGGGGCGTCAGGCATTGATAATTTTCTGAATTTATTCATAAACCGGCGATCAATCCAGCATTTGAGATACCAAAATAGCCGCCCGGCCATCACACTATTACCACGCACCGCAATGGCCCGCCGATCGCCGGTACCAATAAGCGCAAGATAATGTTTTTGCGGGGTCCAAGATGTCAGTGATTTAGCAAGGATATAGCGGCGCAGGTTACGCGCTAGAATTTTACCGGCCCGCACCGCGAACACACCAGCTTTTGGGCGCGGGCTATGGTTAACAGACGCGATATCGCCCGCCGCAAATATATAGGGGTGGCTGGTGGATTGCAGGGTTGGGGTCACCATCACAAACCCATCAGGATCAAGGTCTAATCCGGTATCAGCGAGCCAGCGGGGGGCGGCCACCTGCGTCACCAGAAAGCATGCGTCAAACCCGCATGTGTCTTTATTGTCTAGGACCAGCTTATTGGCGTTAATTGTTGTTACGCGGCGACCATAGACAATATCCACGCCGCCAGCGCGTAGTTTTTTATCAACAAGCCTGCCAGCTTGCGGTGCCATTTGCGGCATCAAACGGTCGGTGTCGGTGATTAGGGTCAGTTCTGGCGCCGTGCCATTTTCCGCTGTCCATCTTGTGATCAGCGCGAGTGCCAATTCACATCCAGCGGCGCCGCCACCAATAACCGCCAATTTTTGTGGCAGTTTCTGTGTAAATAGCGTTTCAAACTGTTTTTGAAACATGGCAATTGGTTTAACCGGGATAGCGTGTTTGGCGGCCCCGTCAATCATTGCCAGATTGGGTTGGCCACCAATATTTATGGACAATAGATCAAAAGCCAAGGGCGGGCGGTCATCAAAACATATTTGCTTTAAATCGGCATTTATGCCGGTGACCGATGCCACGATTATGCGGGCACCTGCCGCCGCCGCCAGATGCCGAAGATCTATATGCAGGTCGTCATCTTGCCATTCGCCCTCTACATAGCCGGGCAGCATACCTGAATAGGGGGTGCGACTGCTATTTGTGACGATGGTTAGTCGTAGTCCCGGCAGTGGTTTCATCGCAAAGGCTTTTAAAACAGCAATTTGCGCGTGACCGCCACCAACCAGAACAAGATCGGCAATAATGGGGTGGTGGGTTTGCATCAGCTTTCATAATGGCCAAGCTGGCCCTTGAAAAAGGCGGCTGCTGGACGGTCCGACAGATGCCGTGCAGATACCACTTCGCCGACAAAAATAGTATGATCGCCGCCAGCATAATTCTGCCACGGTCGGCATTCTATATGGGCCAGCGCATTGTTGATCAGTGGCTGTCCGGATGCCCCAAACGTCCAGTCAATATCTGCAAACCGGTTACTCTCTTGCCCGGCAAAACGCTTGCATAAATGCGTTTGGTCAGCCGCCATAATATTGATGGCAAAGCCAGCGGTGTTTTGAAACAGGGTAAGATGTGAATTTTTATTGTCCAAAGACCATAAGATCAACGGCGGGGTTAAAGACACTGAATTAAATGAATTAACGGTCAAGCCGTAGGGGGTGCCATCCGGCTTGGTGATGGTCACGATGGTCACACCGGTCAGGTAATGCGACAGCACCTCGCGCAAATTTGATGCAGACGCATCCTCTTTGTTTGATGGCATATTCGTCATGGCAACTCGTTGGCGGCGATGTATCGCCAGTAAAAATTTCTAGACGTTCAGATCATGACAGGTTGTTTCCATCTATCTGGTCGGATGACCACTAAGCAGATAGGGCTATCTTGTCACGATCGCCTTTACATAGCGTCTAATTCGGTCCGCCGATAGGGTTTCAGCGATAATAACCGCAATAAAAATCAATAAACAGCCGCTAATGGCGAGGGCAGACAGCTGTTCACCAAGAAGCCACCAGCCAAAAATGGCAGCAAAAACAGACTCTAAAGACAATATCACCGCCGCCGCCGCCGCTGGGGTGTGACGCTGGGCCACGAGCTGTAGCGTGTATCCAATCCCCACCGCCATAATACCGGCAAAAGCTAGTTGTGGCCACATCGGCAGAAAATCTGCCAATTGCGGGGACTCTAACGGCACCATAATCACGCCAGCAACAATGGCCGTAACGAGTGATTGATAGACAGATAACTGAAACGGCGCGGCTATTTTTTCAAGCGCATGCTGAATCAATAAAATATGGCCGGCCCAAAAAAATGCCCCGCCAATAATGAGTAGATCGCCAAATTGCGCATCAAGTGACGAGGTGCCGGATAGTAAATAGCTACCAGCCATCGATAATAAGACAGCTGGCCAGATATTCAGCGGCACATGCCGGCGCAAACAAAATGCGGCAATAAGTGGCACCAGCGGCACATAAAGCGCTGTTAAAAACGCTGCATTTGCCACATTTGTGTAGAGCAGGGCGGTTTGCTGTAACCCAATACCGCCAAACATCATCAGGCCCAAACCAACCGCCGCATAATTCAGTTTTGGATCCTTTTTGAGCGCGTTAAGCAAATTCACTTGTTTCGCTTCATACAGCGCAAATGGCAAAATCACACCAGCACCGATCAAATAGCGGGCAAAGGTGAACCCCATAGGGCCGATTGTTTCCATCCCGGTCTTTTGTGCGATAAATGTGGCCCCCCAGACAATGGCGGTAATGCACATCAAGCAATTCGCAACAAAGCGGGACAAAATAGTGTCTCCTTAGTGACGAGGGGAAGATTTCTACTGTTGTGTTAAACGCATTGGTCACGCCCCTTTGTGACAGCCTGTCTATAGTTGCAGTAGCTGGCATAAAAAAAGACGCACAAGCGATGGAGGCCCGGACCGGAATTGAACCGATGTACACGGTTTTGCAAACCGCTGCATAACCACTCTGCCACCGGGCCACCGCAAGGAATGTGCGTGTGATATACGATGATGCCGGTAACGTCAATCATCTGCGCGTGCTGATTGCATAGTTTATCTGTCAGTATTTTAGTTTTTTCTTATGAAACGTTAACGCTGGTATTTTGACCGCCTGATGACGCTGTGAAACAAAACGGCAAGCATAGGGTGGCCAAAAAAGTGAGAAAAATTTTCAACCAAATTTTACAGGCATGGTGAGGTGAGCAGTATTTGCGGACATTATCGTGAATGGGGCGGTTCACCAAATGACCCGGCGGTAAAATTAGGCGGCACTTTTCCAATGGACGTTGTCGCCCACCGGCAAGTTTGCCGTGCCAACTAACGCGGTGGCTTGACAGAATTTAATGGGTGGCAATGGTACAGATTGGAAAATTTATCAATCGCAACCTAGCCATTGAATAACAATCTAACAGGGTTTATAAGCGTTGGGTGTCAGCGCTGTGCAAAGCGGTGACAGATAAGTTTTACTGTCTCTTGTGTCTTCATTTCTGATCATAAACAGTGAGTGCCCGTAATGCAGAATAGCTCATTCGCAACCGCCCGCAAAACCATGGTTGATTGTCAGTTGCGCCCATCCAAAGTCACCGACCAGTTCATTTTGGATGCATTTATGACGATCCCGCGCGAGGATTTCGTTGGCAAACAACAGCGTGCACTGGCTTATGTTGATGAAGATTTGCCGTTGTCTGGGGGCCGCTGTTTAATGGAACCAATGGTATTGGCGCGCCTGCTTCAAGCGCTAGAAATTCGGCCTGACGATAGTGTTTTGATTGTTGGTGCTGGCTGTGGGTATGGCACAGCGGTGGCGGCAAAATTAGCCGGTTCGGTGATTGCTATTGAAACCCGTGCAAACCTTGTTGATAAAGCACAAGATGTTCTGGTTTCGATTGGCATTGATAATGCGGCCATCGTCAAATCACGTTTGGTTGATGGATATCCTGAAGAAGGGCCATATGACCGCATTTTGATTGAAGGCGGGGTTGAGACTGTCCCTGACAGTTTGCTCAAGCAATTGACGCCAAAAGGTCGTTTGGCGGCTATTTATCGCAAACCCGGTCATCCGGTGGGTGTGGCGAGCGTGTGGACAAGGTCTGGTAAAGAGTTCACCCGCACCCCGTTATTTGATGCACGGGTGCCAAACCTTGATGAATTTAATGCCAAGGTAGAATTTTCTTTTTAACGCCTTTGTCTAATTGGGGCTGACATTTTGATGCGAACACGATTTCATGTGTATGCCTGTGCCTTATGCCTTGGTTTAATCGGTGCCAACACAAATTTTGCGCTGGCCGATACACTTGACGATGCGTTGCGGGCAAGCCTGCAAAATTCATCGGAAATCGCCGCCGCCCGGCAAGGCTGGCTCGCCGCCCGCGAAACGATTGAAACCAAAACATCGACAAGCGATTTAAAGGCCACTTTGTCCGTGACTGGCAATCAATCGCATACCGACACGCCAACAAGTAATGGCTATAAACAATCGGAATATGGGTCAGGCAGTATCACCGTTGCAAAAAATTTATATGATGGTGGGCAGACAAAGGCCAATAGGAAACTTGCAGAAATTCAGCTTGATCAGGCCACAGCCAGTTATCTGGCGGTTGAGCAAAATGTTATTTTGTCTAGCATTGAAGCCTATTTAAATGTGTTAAAATCGCGGCGTGATGTGGATTTGAACGAATCCAATTTAAAACGCTTGCAGGCACATGTGAATGCCGCACGTATTCGCGTTGAAGCTGGTGCCGCGACGCCAACACGCCTAGCTGAAGCCGAGGCACGTCATGCACGTGCGAAATCCAATGCCTTGGTGGCGGCGACGGATTTAGCGAATGCTGAAGATGCGTATAAATCGCTCACTGGTCTAACTGCAGGCAATTTGACACTGCCAGCCACACCAGAAAATTTACCCGAACGGATTGGCGAGGCGGAACAGCTTGCTGGTTCAACGCACCCTCATGTACGGGCCGCGCTGGCCGCTGAACGCGCCGCAGATCAGGCGTTTCACACATTAAAGGCTGGGGTCAGTCCAACATTGTCACTGTCTTTATCGGCAACGTCAAAAGACGCCACCGGAACAAGTTCTGATTCGGATGTGCTGGAAGGGTCTTTGGTGTTTTCGACCCCGATTTTGTCGACCAACGCGACCCGCGCCAAAGCCCGCAATATAGCGGCGTCGCATCAACAGGCGAAATATGCTCGGGCTGAGGCCGTACGTGCGGCCGAGGTTGCGGCGCGGGCGGCGTTTCGCACCCAGCAAACAGCAAAAATCAATCTTGATGCAGTTCAGCGAGAGTTGAAAGCGTCCAAGCTTGTTGCCGCTGGCATCGCCAGTGAAGCCCAATTTGGGCAAAAGACAACGCTTGATCTGCTTGATGCGGAACAAGATGTGAATGATGCCGAGCTAAGGCTTGTGACCGCGGCGCATAATTTGCGGCTGGCGGCCTATCGGTTGCAGGCGGCAATTGGTGATTTGACCGCTGAGTCACTTGGGCTTGGCGATGTGCTTGGTGGGCTTGACACTATGCCGATGCCAGCCAACCCATTCAGCACAACTTTTCCCTTTTCCAGGCGTGTTGCCGAATAAACCATGCCAAGTCACCGGCAAAGACCCGCTTTGGCAGGCGGGCCGGGCGATCCGGACATTTTGCTTCTGAAACATGTGGTCTGGCGTACTCCAGATTTTCATAGAGAGGCACATGCGGCCATGCCCATACCAGCTTCATCACATAAAATAACCGGACGTCATATTGTTGATTTGGTGGATATCGTGTGTCGCGGTGATGAACTCGCCTAGATCTCTGATGACTTGTAAATTCTGAATAATTGGCAAAAACCGGCTGAAGATTCATTGCATGGATGCCAGTAAAGTCGTACATAAACGCAGTATTTTTGATTTTAACAGCCGTATCAGCCAGCTTCAGCCATGACCGATCCCATTCTGCCCAAAACCTATGATCCACAAGCTATTGAGTCGCGTTGGTATGATCAGTGGCTATCCAGCGGGTATTTTGCATGCGAGCCAAATTCGGATAAATCTCCCTATACCATTATGATGCCGCCACCAAATGTCACCGGCAATCTGCATATGGGGCATGCCCTGACATTCACTTTGCAAGATTTGCTGATCCGGTATCACCGTATGGCTGGACGTGACACATTATGGCAACCGGGCACAGACCATGCTGGCATTGCGAC
>CAJWSS010000072.1:0-8287 GCA_913045915.1 uncultured Alphaproteobacteria bacterium
GGCAGGTAGCGGCGCACTACCAGACACAAAAAGACGCATATGGCAGGTGCTGTCAGCAGTGAGGCGTTGATCATCAAGAAGCCGCGTATAAAAAGTGGGCACACCCATCATACTGGTTGCACGTGGTAAAAGTGCAAAAACCAAGTCAACATCAAATTTCGGCAAAAAGATCATACTGGCTCGGGCCAACAAAATTATGTTGGTCGCAACAAACAAGCCATGCGTATGAAATATTGGAAGTGCATGCAGCAAAACATCACGTTCAGTAAACCGCCACGCATTAACCAATGTCTGCGCGTTTGACAGCAAATTGTTCTGAGTTAACATCGCGCCTTTTGACCGACCAGTCGTACCAGAGGTATAGAGAAAGGCCGCCAGATCATTACCCTCTCGGGGCACTGGTGTAAACTGGTCACTGGCATCAGCGGCAAGTTTAGTGAAACTGCCACTGCCATCAGCTGCCATATGGTGTAAAATGACGTCACGCGCTGCCGCAATTGGATGCAGAGCTGCCGAATCGCTAGCAATCAGCATACGCGCCCCAGAGTCACAAATAAAATAATCGACTTCAGCTGGTTTATAAGCCGTATTCAGCGGTAGAAAGATGACCCCGCTTTGCACGCATGCCGCATATATAGCTAGGGCCTCAGCAGATTTTTCAACTTGAACAGCAAGCCTGTCGCCAGCCGCAAGCCCAGCCGCCTTAATGACGTTGGCAAACCGGCTAGCCATGCGCAAAAAGGCGTCATAGCTGATCGTGCGACCATCAGCAAAAATCAAAAACGGCTTGTCATCACCAATATGGCAACCAAAGAGCGAATCATAGAGCAAATTTGACATAGGGACGGTCCTGAAAATCCAAAATATTTATGCGTCAGCTGGCTGTATTTGTTCTGCCAACGCTTTTACAGCTTTACTGGCAACGACTGATTGCTGATTGGCATAGGCCTCGTGATTGGCGGAAATTTTCGTCAGATCATAACGATAATTTACCATAACGCCGCAAGATTGAGCCAGACCATTTGCCGAAATATCAGCATCGGCATGCACCGCCTCGACAAATGCCCCATTATTGAGATGAAACCGGGCAACTGCATCACGCGGCTGGCCATTACGGTGCTTGGCTTCAAGCAGATAATGCGCCGCCAGCGGTGCCAATTTCTGTGGGTCGGATGCGACATCAAATTGATTGGTTTCATTGAGCCATTTAACAAGGCCGGGAATCGGCGACAGCGTCACAAATGTTTTGATTTGGGGCAAGTCACGCAACAGGTGCTGAACAACGGTTTTGATCAGCGAATTGCCAAAGGAAATGCCAGCCAACCCGGCCTGACAATTTGAAATGGAATAGAATGTGGCGGTATCTGCATCAACCGCCGCCAGTGATCTATGCGTTTCTGATAAAATCGTCTGGATCGAGTTTGGTGTACCGCGGGTCAGCGCGACTTCGACAAATATCAGCGGTTCATCAGGCATCGCCGGATGAAAAAATGCGAAACAGCGACGATCATCTGGTTGCAGTCGGCGGCGCAGATCATCCCAGCTTTGGATGGCATGCACCGATTCATAGCTGATGATTTTTTCAAGAATATGGGCCGGACTGCCCCAGGTGATCGGCCGCAACACCAAAAACCCACGATTAAACCACGTGGTAAACAAATTTTTGAAATCAATATCAAGCTTGGCGAGATCAGGGTGCTGGTCAAGCAGTCGCAGCAAATCACGACGCATCGCTACAAGCTGGGTGGTGGCATCCTGTGTTTGGTTCAGACGCCGGATTAATTGCAACCGGGCAGGTTCGATCTTTTTTGTCAGCGCAGCATAATTCGCCGCCGTTGGCGCGCTTTCATAGGCCTGAAGCGCCGATACCGCATCCCCGCATGATACATCCATCTCATTGGCCAGTAGCGTAAATAAGGCCAGTTTTTCGTCATCATTAAAATCTGCATAGCGGTCGAGAACCAACTGTGCCAGTGACATGCCAGATACATCGCCCCGGCTTGTCAATAAATCCCGGCACAGCACCTCGATCGGCTTGTCATCATCAGCCATCGCACCACGCAACAATGGCGCGCGTTCAAACAGACTGGTTAAAATGTCACCAAAAAAACTCACCTGTGATACTCCGCGCTTTTAGATGGTTGATCCTGTATATAAGGGCGGCCGCCAGCACCTGCCAGCCCTCAGTGGTTGATGGTGGTAAAATATTGGCAGATTTGGCAAGGAGGTTCGCGCCGCATGCGCATGAAAAAAGCGATTTACTGATCTGATCCACGACAGGAAAAATACGCCGTCGCCTGATCTTCATCGATCGCAATTGACTGCATATATGCCCGGTCAAACCCACGCTGTGTGCATGCGGCTAGCGCTTTTTCCCGGATATCGAGCGGCGGCGACAACATCGCTGAATAGTTAGTGTTCCAACTATATTGCATAGGCGCCATAGACGGTGCCGTGGCTTGCGGGGCCGCCGCCTCGCCAGCGTTGCGCGTGGCTTGTTGTGATGGACAGCCAGACAACACAGCCACAGCCGCCATAATATAAATGATTTTGAAAACAACCTTCCGCATTAATCACACCGATTTGTTGTTACGCATTCATAGGCCTCTAAGGCACCTAGTTGACCCAATCACGGCGTAAAATACAACCACCAATTTTGCAGGATGCATGTTTTTTGGGGCCATTGCCCAACAGATAGGGCCATTTGGCTATCTGGTGCCTAGAGCTGCCAGTGCCTGACCCAAATCTTCAATCAGATCATCCGCATCCTCTAGACCGACCGACAAACGGATATGGCCGCCAGAAATACCAAGGCTGGCCCGATCTTCCGGGCTCATGTTGGAATGTGTGGTTGTATAGGGGTGACATGCCAGCGATTTGCTGTCACCAAGATTATTCGAAATATCAATAAGCTGCAGATTATTTAACACGGTGAATGCCGCCGCCTCACCGCCATCAACCTCAAATGCCAGCAAGCTACCAAACCCTGACATTTGCTGTTTTGCCAGCTCATGTTGCGGGTGGCTACTATGTCCCGGATAGCTGATTTTTTTGATTTTGGGATGCTGAAAAAGCCACCCGGCAATTTTCCCTGCGGTCTCGCTTTGCGCCGCCACACGTAACGGCAATGTTTCGAGTGATTTCAACATGACCCACGCGTTAAAAGCGCTAATCGCGGCGCCGGTTTGCCGATAGAACGGCAGAAATACATCTTCGACAAAATCGCGTTTGCCCAAAACCGCACCGCCCAGCAACCGGCCCTGACCATCTATATGCTTGGTTGTCGAATAAATCACGATATCTGCATCTAGTGCCAATGGCTGTTGATACAGCGGTGAGGCAAATACATTATCAACCATGACCAAGGCACCCGCTTTATGTGCCAGCGTGGCAACGGCTTTTATATCAACAAGTTCTAGCACCGGATTGGATGGGCTTTCCAAAAACACCAGTTTTGCTGGCTTGGCCAATGCTGTTTCCCATGCCGCCATATCGGTGCCATCAATCAGCTCGGTCACGATACCCCAGCGCGGCAAAATTTTGGTTAAAATAGCGTGACAGGCACCAAACAAGGCGCGGCTTGCTACCACCCGGTCTCCAGCCTCAAGTTGGCAGGCCATCGCGCCAAACACCGCCGCCATACCGCTACCTGTCGCCCGGCACGCTTCAGCACCTTCAAGCAAGGCCAAACGTTCTTCAAACATTTTAACCGTTGGGTTGCCATAGCGCGAATAGACAAATACATCAGCCTCATCGCGAAACGCGGCGGCGGCCTCTTCGGCAGAGCTATAGACAAAGCCAGACGTCATATACAAGGCTTCGGCAGTTTCCTGATTGGCCGAACGCTTGACACCACCACGAACAAGCTTTGTTGCTGTGCGATATTCTTTGCGGGTCATTTTACTGTTCCTAATCGGCTGATGCGGTGTTTTCATTGGCACTGTCTGGCCAGATAACGGCTTGGCCCACGATGCGCACATCATTGTCCATCACCATAACCGGGTTACCATACAATACATAGCCATCAGCCAACGCATCGCTGACGCGCTGGCAGAATTCGGCGTTATCAACACCGCTGAGAAAACGATAGAGTTTACGCATAAGAGCAGCCTTTTACCCGGCAGTTCAAACAGAAACTGGCGTTTGGTTGTACTGCCATGCAGGCACGCGGTCAATCGCGAGGTGCGTGCTTGCTCAAAATACGCTGAAGTGTCCGCCGATGCATACGAAGACGGCGCGCGGTTTCAGATACATTGCGGCCACATTGTTCATAAACACGCTGGATATGCTCCCAGCGCACCCGATCGGCGCTCATGGGGTCTTGCGGTGGGGGTGGCATTTCGCCCCCGGTCTGTAACAGCGCCGCCGCAATCTGGTCGGGGTCGGCTGGCTTTGGAAGATAATCCAAAGCCCCGGCTTTCACCGCGGCAACCGCGGTGGCGATATTGCCAAAACCGGTCAGCATAATGATTCGGCAATCTGCACGTTTCTTGCGCAATTCAGGAACTAGGGTCAGACCGGTGCCATCATCCAGCTTCATATCAAGAATGGCATAGGCTGGCGCGGCTTTACGAACAAGATCAACACCATCACTGACCGTGCCAGCATCCATGACGGTGAAACCACGGGTTTCCATCGCCCGGCATAAACGATTTCGCAAGGGCGCATCATCATCCAAAATCAATAATGTTTTATCTGTCACGCAAACATCCCATCTGCCATTGTGTCCATCCTGTCTATTTTCAAGATATCGATTCCCGCGGCAGACTAATCCTGACTTTGCCACCACCTAAATTATCATTCGCAAAACTGACCGAACCCCCAATGGATTCAAGCAGGCTACGGGCAATAAATAACCCCAATCCACGATGCCCTTCTTGGCCAGCACGGGTGCTATTCCACGGTTGGCCAGCACGTGCCAGCGTTACCCGGGCAAATCCCGGGCCATCATCGACAATGGTTATATGGAGATCAATGGCGGTCCATTCAATATTTACCGTCACATCATGTGCGGAAAATTCATGTGCATTTTGTAACAGATTTTCCAAGGCATGGATCAATTCCGGACGGCGCCATACAGCCGGGATTGGTTTGTCGCGGTCATAGACGAGTTTGAAATTCGTCTGATTTGGCGACAAGCGGCTGTAAATGATCTCTTCAATCAACGCGGTTACCGGTTCAGGTGGTGCCGATTCTAATGATTTGAGGCTCGTATGGCTGTCAATTTCACTTAGAATCACCCGGCACCGTTCAATTTCGGCCCGCAACAATTTGATATCCTCATATATGGGGTCATCTGGTCCGATATCACGGCTCAATTCATGCGCCACAACGGTTATGGTGTTTAGCGGCGATCCCAATTTATGCGCGGCACTTGTGGCCAAAGCGCCAAGCGCCCGGCTTTGCTGTTCTTCAATTAGCGCCAGTTTTGCTTCGGCCAATGTGCCTGATAATCGCCGTGCGCTTGATGCCACCCACCATGTATAGCCGCCAATAAAACAGCTGGATAAAATCAATGCCAGCCATAGACCGACCAGATAAAGCGGCGGAAATTCAACAGGCTGTCCCCAGTTCAATGGATAATAAAACATCGCCAGAATGCTCACCGACACCGCCACCAGACCGACCAAAAGCAAGGTGGATTTGCGGCGCAAGACCGCCGCCGAGACAACCACAGGTGCCAGAATCAAAATCGAAAAGGGGTTGAGCAAGCCGCCGGTCAGAAAAAGAAGAGTGGCGATCTGGATAACGTCAAAGCCAAGCTCAAGAAAATTGGCTTGCTGATAAAGACGGCGGCGCCTTGCCGCATGAATATGCCAAAAATTGACAATAGCTGAACAGCCGATAACAGCCATAGCTGGCAATAGCGGCAATTCAAAGCCTAAAATGCTATGGGTAAATAACAGCGCGGCCAGCTGTCCCGCCACCGCCACCCAGCGAATGACAAAAATGGCCTGCGGATCAATCGGCCCACGCAGGAGGGGATCAGAACTCATGGTGCCTTGGCATCGGCCACGCCATAGCCGCCACTACACATCTAAATTGGCAACGCGGAGGGCATTTTCCTGAATAAAATTGCGGCGCTCTTCAACAGCTTCACCCATTAATGTCGAAAAGGCGTTATCGGCATCATCTTCTTGATCAATGGTCACTTGCAATAAGATGCGCTGGTCTGGATCAAGCGTGGTTTCCCAAAGTTGCGCCGGATTCATCTCGCCAAGGCCTTTATATCGGGAAATCTGCGCCCCTTTGCGCCCGGTTTGAAACACGGTTTGCGCCAGTTCTGTCGGGCCATTGATATCCAGTGTCTGCGCTCCAAAACGGAACTGCGCCGCCTTGCTATAATGTGATTGCAGATGCGCCGCCATCTGATCGAGATGCTGTGCTTCGACAAGATTGATAATGCGCTGGTCAATAACATGGCGTTCGGTAATGCCACGCAAACGCCGTTCGACAATAATGGCTTTGCCATGTGGGGTGTCTTCAATATGGCCCTGCCACCCTTTTTCCAAGACACTGGCAATGGCTTCAAGCCGTTTTGCAAGATAGGCGGCGGCTTCATCATTTGTCAGCACGCCGATATTGAACAGGCCGGCGATGGCCGCCTGTTCGACAACATCACGGTTGCCCACCTGCCGACCAACCACCTCGATCATGCGGCTGGCTGTCACCGCCTGACCGGTGATTGCGGTCAAATCTGGCCCGGCCAATTGCTGACCATCAGAGGTGGTTAAAACAGCATCTTTCAAGCCAGCATCCACCAAATAGCCATCCAGTTCTCGCTGATCTTTCAAATAAACCTCAGATTGTCCACGCTTGGCCCTAAACAAGGGGGGCTGGGCAATATAGAGATAGCCTTTTTCGATAAGCGGGCGCATATGCCGGAAAAAAAAGGTCAGCAATAATGTTCTGATATGACTGCCATCAACATCAGCATCTGTCATGATGATGACTTTGTGATAGCGGATTTTTTCGACATCCATATCGTTATTACCAACCCCGGCACCGATCGCGGTGATCAGCGTGCCAATTTCGGCAGACGACAGCATTTTATCAAGGCGGGCCCGTTCAACATTCAGGATTTTACCCCGCAACGGCAAAATGGCTTGGTTCGCCCGGTCGCGGCCCTGTTTGGCCGACCCACCAGCCGAATCACCCTCGACAAGAAACACCTCAGATTTGGCCGGGTCACGCTCCTGACAATCGGCTAGTTTTCCGGGCAGGCTGGCAACATCCATCACCCCCTTGCGGCGCGTCAAATCGCGGGCTTTACGGGCGGCCTCGCGGGCGGCGGCGGCTTCATAGGCCTTAGAGACAATTCGCTTGGCTTCGGCCGGGTGTTCTTCAAACCATTGGTTCAAACAATCGGCCACCGCCGTTTCAACGACCGGGCGCACTTCAGACGACACCAGCTTGTCTTTGGTTTGCGATGAAAATTTCGGGTCTGGCACTTTCACCGACACAATCGCGGTGAGCCCTTCACGCGAATCTTCACCCGTCAGCTGAACTTTTTCACGCTTTGCAATACCACTTTCCTGCGCATAATTATTCACCACACGTGTCATCGCCCCGCGGAAACCAGCCAGATGCGCCCCGCCATCTCGTTGCGGAATATTATTGGTGAAACACAGGGTGTTTTCATGGAATGAATCGGTCCAGGCCAGCGCCAACTCGACCGTAATATCATCACGGTTTGAATCAGCGGTGATGGTTTCATGGAGGGCATTGCGCGACCGGTTAAGATAGTCAACAAAGGCGGTCAACCCGCCATCAAAATAAAATTCAGACACTGCTGGTTCGGCGGGCCGGTCATCGGTCAGACGAATTCTGACACCGCTATTGAGAAATGCGAGTTCGCGTAACCGGTGTTCGAGCGTAGAAAAATCGAAATTGATATGCGCGAAAATATCCTGCGATGGCATGAAGGTGACATGCGTCCCGCTTTCCCCGTCAGCTTCACCCAACACTGCTAACGGGCCAGTTGCATCGCCCATTTTAAACCCAATTTGATGTTTTTTGCCGTCACGATAGATGGTCAGCTCCAGCCATTCCGACAGCGCGTTCACAACCGAAACACCAACGCCATGCAAACCGCCTGACACCTTATAGGAATTATTGTCAAATTTGCCGCCAGCATGAAGCTGGGTCATAATCACCTCGGCCGCAGACACGCCTTCTTCTGGGTGAATATCAACCGGAATACCGCGCCCATTGTCGGTAACAGTGACAGACCCGCCTTTATTCAGTCTGACCTCGACAATATCGCAATGGCCGGCAAGTGCCTCAT
>CAJWSS010000073.1:0-8062 GCA_913045915.1 uncultured Alphaproteobacteria bacterium
CAAATATCGTTCCAGCTGGCGCGTTGTTGACGTTTTTCACCGTATTTGTTGCCTGACTAAAAATAATGGTTTCAACGCCAAAACTGTCTACGACACTGACCCGAGCGCGCACCTGCTTGCCGACCATGCTCTGCGTCAGACCAAAACGGCTAGCTCCGGAAGTTTCGATGGCCCGCCAGTTGCGCCCATCTTCTGAAGACTCCCAGCCTATTGTCAGACTGGCGATACCATCTTCGTCAGATACCCTGGCGGTGTTGGCAACCAAAGTGCTGCCCTCAGCTGCATCACCAGTCAGCATTACTTCGCCTTCGACAGGATCGTCCACGTTAGCGACGGTTTCGGATGGGCTGGTCAGCAACATTTCCTTTGTTCCGTGCCTGTCGGTATAAGATACGACAGCGCGGTATGAGTAACCAACGTGACTTTGTGTCAATTGCAGAACTTCACCGACCGCATTTGGATAGGCCTGCCAGTCTGTTTTCGTGCTGGAACGTTGCCATATCACCGAGTAGGTGCCAACACCATCCTCGTCCGCAATCAGGCTGGTATCCACAACAAGTGCGCCTTCTTCCCGCGCTTCGCCAGTCAGGCGCGGCGCGCCGGTTGGTTTGTCATTTACGTTTTCCACAGGAGTTGACGCTGGGCTAACCAACGTTTCAAGATTTCCTTGGCCGTCCACATATGAGATTTGTACACGCAATTGCTGGCCAACATGGGTCTCGCGCGGGGTGAATGATTGCTGCACGGCGCCTGTCAAATTCATCCACGCATTGCCGTCGGAAGAAATCTGCCATTGCACCTGTACACTGCCCATGCCGTCATCATCCATGATGGCTGACGCGTCGACGATCAGTGGATCATCCTCAATCGCGATAAAACCTGAACCGCTGTTTTGTGATGATGATTGCGGTGCAGTTGATGCGGATGTATTTGCGGCGGTGCTAGCAGCATTGCCAGTACTTGCCTCGGTCGTTGCTGACGCCGACGCAGACGCGCTTGTGCCGTTTGCGTTAGTCGTGCTTTCTGGCAAACCGCCAGCAAGCGAATTTGATGCGCTGACAGCCACGGCCCCCACAACAAGTGATTTCAATAGTTGGCGCATTGATTGTGCCCCCCAAAACTCTACAAACATAAACGGCAAATCGCCGTTAACCTTTAGCACATTAAGAATGCGGGTGACATAATCATCGTCACCATACATCGAATAACTAATTGATAAAATCGCCTAAAACATGTCGCTTGTCTAGGTTTTATCTTCCTAAATCATCAATTTGGTGCGTTTTTACCCTTTTGGCTGAGCGGTTTGGGTCATCTTCAAGCGGGCAGCTCGTCGCGCATGGGCTAATTGCCGGGCGCTATGAGCCGCCGTAAATGGTTTATTTTTGTTCGTCCAGAACCTTGCGAGCGGCGCGCATGCATTCGAGCGCTTGCGGCACACCACAATAGATGCCAATGACATGGATGATGGCGCGCAGTTCTTCTTTTGTCACACCGTTGCCAATGGCGCCGCGACAATGTAATTCCCACTCGGTCATTTTACCGAGCGCCCCGATCATGGTCAGGTTCATCATTGATCTGGTTTTCGCATCGATTGATTCATCACCCCAGCCAAACCCCCAACACCAAGCGGTCATAGCTTCTTGAAACGGCCGTGAAAAATCATCGGCATTATTCAATGACGCTTCGACATATTCGGCGCCCAGCGTGGCTTTGCGTTTTGCCAAGCCTTTTTCAAAAAGATCGTTATCCATTATTTTTATCCATTCATTTTGTTCGATTAATTTGAGTTTGTTTTGATTATTGACAGCAGGTCTATGCGCAAAACAGCACAACAGTGCGTTTTGCGGCGCAGTCCGTCAAGCCGCTGATCTGTTGAATTGTCGATAAATTACTAATGTAGTGAAAACTATAGTTTAGTGTGGTAGTTTTTGAACGGCATCGGCAGATAATTTGGGCATTCAGGCATGGGGTGGCGATGATCAAGGTGACCGATTCAAGCGTGGCAGATAGTGAGGTTGAACTCATTGTAACCGCGGCCCGCTTTTTTCTTGATCGCCTTGTGCCGGCCGCGCAGCAAAAAAAGCTGATGCTGAATGTTGGGGTTACCGACAAACCCGGTCGTACGCCAATTGCTGTGAAATTGTTGGTTGGTTCAAGCGGGTTTTTTGGGTGGCGGCCACCGCGTCATTTTGTGATGACGGTATCGGTCGCCGCCGGTATCAAAGATGGGTTGGAAGTGGCCGCCAATGAAATTGTGCATGTTGCGCAGACGGTAACGGGTCGGCTAAAAATTTGCCTCAAAAGCCGGAAAGTGAATGGCAAACGCGAAGATGCCTATGCTGCCAGTTGGGTAAATGGTAAATTTGCCTTTATTGATATGACCCCGCGTGACAATCGTTTGTGGGAAGCCGAGGCCCATCTGCTGAAAACTCAGCTTGTTGATGAATTTTTGGCATGGTCAGCTGGCAGGCTGAAGACATTACCAACGCAAAAACCAAAAAAAAATATCTATGGGCTCTATGCCATTCGGCCGCAAATCATCGCCGCGCCGGTATTGATCCCGCCGCGGTCAGCCCCGGTCAAAGACGCGATCTATCAGCTCAGCGATGTTGTTGAACGGCCCGCAGATACACCAGATTTTTCGGCAGATGCGCCGGTCAGTGATCAACTGGAAAACGGCCAGCCAACACCAGATGCCCCAGCACCAGATGATCGAAAGCTAGGTGATCCAACCCAAGGTGATCAGGTGCTTGTCTTGCAAGACGAATCTCAAGACGTCCCCCTACCCCAAGAAATTACTCACCCCCAAGAAACAGCCCGGGCACCAAAAATAAGCCTGTCTATCGGCCGGCCCCAACTGGTCAACCATTTGCAGATGGATAGTGATGAATTCAAAATTGCAGTCAATGTGCCACGGTTGGGCATGGACCGCATGCTCGATAGCGCGATGCTTCATGGCAAATTGAATGACCTGTTGGAGCGGGGGCTGATACCACATGATGCGGCACGTGCGGCGTTTCGGCAGGCCCAGCAAAATCGTATCGTCAGATAGGCCAACCGTATTATTTGTCTCGATTATTGTGGTGTTTTATGATGACGCTGTGGCGGCAAATGGGTATGCTGGACTGATCACACCATCACCGCCGCATAATGGCAGGCACCGCGCGTCACAGGTAAAGTTAAACCGATGAATATATTTAAAAGTGTCAAGGAAGAAGTTTTGGTGCCGATCCACCCCGCCGGATGGCCGTTCATTTTCCTGTTCTGGCTTGTCACATTTGTGGCCAGCTATTTCTGGTTCCCTTTTTTGTTGCCGGGCAGCTTTCTCAGCCTGTGGTGCGTGTATTTTTTTCGCAATCCAAAACGCACAACACCGATTGGTGAGTCTCTGGTGATTTCGCCAGCCGATGGCCGGGTGCTGTCAACCGGCGTGACTGATCTACCGGATGATTTGCCGTTACCTGATGGTGAATGGCGCCGGATTTCGATTTTTATGAATGTGTTCGACGTGCATGTGAACCGCGCCCCAGTCGCCGGAAAGGTCATTGCGACACCCTATCATGAGGGGGCATTTCTCAATGCCAGCCTTGATAAGGCATCAGAAAAAAATGAACGTCAAAACATGGTTCTTGAGATGGCGTCTGGCCAGCAGATTGGCGTGGTGCAAATTGCTGGCTTGGTCGCTCGCCGCATTATCCTAGAGGCGGCAGTGGGTGATCAACTCAATGTCGGTCAGCAATATGGCATTATCCGCTTTGGTAGCCGGGTTGATGTTTGGCTACCAGCCACAACCACGGTTCAAGTGCTGCCGGGGCAGACAATGATTGCCGGTGAAACCATTTTGGCTGATTTGTCTGCAAGCGTGCCTGAAATTACGAAAAGCATTCATCGCTGATGACCCAACGTGCACCCCAAAAAAAACGGTTCAGATCGGTATCTATTTTCTGGCTACTGCCAAATATGCTGACCATCGCTGGGTTTGTGTCTGGCTTGACGGCTCTTAGATTCGCACTTGACGGGCGCTGGGCTGGGGTGATTGTGCTGATTGCTGTTGCGGCTGTTTTTGACGCTTTGGATGGACGCACAGCACGTCGGTTTAAGACGCAAAGCGCCTTTGGTGCGGCGCTTGACAGTTTGTCTGACTTGGTGGTGTTTGGTGTGGTGCCGGCCTTGTGCTTGTTTGTCTGGGCGCTACAGGATTCTGGCAATATGGCGTGGGCGGCAACATTATTCTATGCCGTTTCCATTGCTTTAAGACTGGCCCGTTTCGATTCAGAATTGCCCAACCCACCCGATTATGCGGCTAATTATTTTACTGGCATCCCTGCACCAGCGGCTGGCTTTTTGGTGTTGATGCCTGTCGTTATTGATTTGGAGTTTGGTCTGGATGTTGTGCGGCAAGCCACATATGTATCCGTCTGGCTGGTGCTAATCGGTGCGGGTGCGGTCAGCACGTTGCCAACATTTGCCGGCAAAAAATTGAAACTGCCGGTTGATACCGTGTTGCCGGTTTTGGCTTTGGTCGGCTTGGTGGGGGCGGCCATTGTGACAGAACCATGGTTGACTTATCTAGCTGTGTCTATGATTTATATCATCAGCCTGCCTATTTCAGCGCTGCGGTTTGCTCGCGAGAAATTAGCACAGGCACCGTATGACTCTTAGCGCGGCACTGGCGGCTTTCCCCGTGCGGAAAGCCGTTCACGGTGAAACAGATAAATTCCACTGCCAATGATGATTGCGCTTCCTAATATCGTCGAATTGGCCGGCACATCATTGAACACCAGATAACCGAGCAGTGTCGCTGTGACGATTTCCAAATACTGGAACGGCGCCAACACACTGGCCGGGGCATTGCCAGCCGCCCAGACGATAAACACATGACCAATTGTGGCGGCAAGTCCCATATAGGCGACCCACATTAGTTGCTGGTTTGTTGGCCAGATAAAACCTGTCCATGGGATGTCAAATACCGGCCCAATTAGCAAGGCAAATCCAAGCGTGACGGTGGCAGAAAAGCCAACCATCATTTGCATTTGATAGGGATGGACGTGCCCTGCCAAGCGGCGCGTGAGTGCCACATAACAGGCCATGGCGAGGGCGGTGATCAACGGCAATAATGCTGGCCAGCCAAACAAAATCAGGCTTGGTTGCAAAATCACCATGACTCCGATTAATCCAATGGCAATGGCCATGATGCGACGTAGCCGGATCGTCTCGCCCAGAAATAAAGCCGATATGGCGGTTAGCAATAACGGTTGCACAAAATAAATTGTGATGGCTTCGGCCAATGGCAGGTGTTGCAACGCCGCGAAAAAACAAGCAGTGGCAATAGCCAGTAACACACCGCGGGCAAATTGCATGCCGAAGGTGCCTTTTGGGATGGTCCAAAGCCGGCCCCAGACCACAAAAGGGGTGAGCAAAAGAATTTGCATCACAAACCGCATGAATGTGACTTGAACCGGGTCAAGCGTGCGCCCCAGCAATTTGGCAAACACATCGAGCACCGGCACCAATAGCATGGCAAAGCATAGTTGCAATATGCCGGTGGTGATACGGGCGTCGGCACTATTTGTGGGTGTTAGTGACATGCGCTAAGCTTTTGCCGCAATCGATCTGCAGGTCAATAAAAATCAGCTGATAGCCGCGCCGCTGGTGTGATCAGTCAGGGGTAGATTGCCGTCCCTATAACGCCTATAGTCAGGGGTGTTGCCAGCCCCCAGCAGATGGACCGATAGATTTATGACCAATGGGTTACTGAAAAAATGCCTGAATAATGGCA
This sequence comes from uncultured Alphaproteobacteria bacterium, assembly GCA_913045915.1. Classification (GTDB taxonomy): domain Bacteria; phylum Pseudomonadota; class Alphaproteobacteria; order Puniceispirillales; family Puniceispirillaceae; genus UBA3439. The sequence goes on from CAJWSS010000073.1 coordinate 5,780, forward strand.
TTCGCATGACGAACCAGCGCCAGATCATTGTCGGCGTTATTGAGAGTTCCGAAGATCACCCAGATGTTGATCAACTCTATCGCCGAGCGGTTGAAGAAGACACCACTATTTCAATTGCAACGGTGTATCGCACGGTCAAATTGCTCGAAGAGGCCGGCGTTATTGATCGTCTCGAATTTGGTGATGGTCGTGCCCGCTATGAGGAATCAGGCGAGCATCATGAACATCTGGTTGATGTCGAAACCGGTGAGGTCATCGAATTCTACCATGCCGAACTTGAGGCACTGAAAGAGCAAATAGCCCGCGAGATGGGGTATGAGCTTGTTGACCATCGGCTCGAACTATTTGGTCGTAAAATCAATCAGAATAAAATCAATTAAAATTTCCTCAATGAAGGCCGGCCGGTCATGCGTTGTGCTGATGGTGGCAAAATGTTTTGGCAGCAGGCGGTGAACGCCGTATAGTCGCATGACTATCAAAAAATCGGCATAAAAGAGGCGAGGTGTTTTAACCCGGCCTTTCCCGCCGTTTTCAGGACCAAATATATATGCAACAAATCTCGAATACCGGCAACGTGGCGCGTCTCGCCATCGCACAGGCGCTGTCGATGACCACGATGAATGTCAATATCATCAATACGGCGCTTGTGGGCAGTTTGCTGGCACCGGTGGCCTGGTTGGCGACGCTTGGGCTGTCGCTACAATTTGTGGCGTCAATGCTGACAACTCTGCCAGCGTCTTTGTTGATGGTGCGATTTGGGCGGCGCCCGGTTTTTATCGGTGGGGTATTGATTGCCGCTGTCGCCGCCTGTTTGCAAGGCATTGCCATTATAATTGATCATTTTGTTCTATTTTGTGCCGCGTCAATGGCGCTTGGCATCGCACATGGATGCGCCAGCTTCTATCGCTATGCGGCAACCGATTGTGCCACCGAGGAAGACCGGCCAAAAGCGATATCATATGTTTTGGCAGGCGGGCTGATGGCGGCGTTATTTGGCCCGGAAATCGCGCGTAATACGGTCGAATGGGTGCCGGAATATCTCTATGCTGGCTGTTATTTTTCGGTATCTGCGGTGCAGTTGATTTCACTGTTGGCATTGGCTGGGGTGAAAATTCCAAAACCCACCCTGACTCCCAAAGGGGGGCGGCCGATGGGTATATTTATCCGCAATCCGGTATTTGTTGTGGGCATGATCTGCGCGGCCATTGGCTATGCCCTGATGAGTTATTTGATGACAGCAACGCCATTGCAGGTGGTGAATGTGGCCCAGCTTGGCACATCTGCCAATGCAACGATTATTCAATGGCATGTTGTCGCGATGTTCGCGCCGTCTTTTTTCACCGGCAATTTAATTCAACGGTTCGGCATAATCAAAATTTTGTTAGCTGGGTTGTTGGCCTATATTGTGGCGATGGCGACAGCTTTGGCTGGTGATCAGTTTATCCATTATTTTGTGGCGTTGTTTCTGCTCGGTCTTGGCTGGAATTTTCTCTATATCGGTGGCAGCACGCTGGTTGCCAGCGTGGCAACTGCCGAAGAGCGTGGCCGCGTTCAAGGTGTCGCTGATCTGGCGACAACATCATTGGTTGCTATGGCGTCATTAACCGCTGGTGGTTTGCACAGCCAATTTGGCTGGGATGTTCTTATTTTGGCTGGCTGTGTGCCCATCGCTATTTTGGCATGTGGTTTGGGCTGGTTGGGGGTGCATCAACGGCGCATCGCCTTAAGCCCGTCCTGACATGGTCATCATCTTGATGCGGTGGCTGGATAATATTTCATTATACCATGTTTAATTATTTCCAAAATAGAAATAATTTATTCTCTTTTCGTGTTTTATTGGAGACAAAAAAAGGTCGTGAGCATGCTCACGACCGAGTCTAGGGAGGAAACACACAAACAAATGTTTGGTGTGAGTTGTATATGATCCTTGCAATAATCTAAGTCAACCCCGGATATAAACAAAAATTACAAAATTTTTGAAAATAACACTCAAAGTGAGCCTTATAGATAATAATGTATTTCCTTATTGGAAATTATAATATTGATGGTGTGCAAATGACTGCTAATGGAACGCTTTATACGTCAGGGTCTGATAATTCAAATGGAATGGTTGTAAATATTGCTAGTTCAGATGTTACAAGCGCTAATGTGTACTATGGAGAATCTTTGATGACATCAGTAGATACAAATCTTACTAATATTCTTGCATACAATGGGGATATAAATACTAGAATAAATAATTTAAATCAAAAATTAACGGATTTTTCAGATCAAAAGGATCTT
>CAJWSS010000074.1:0-8046 GCA_913045915.1 uncultured Alphaproteobacteria bacterium
TTACGCCCGTCTGATAAAACCAGCTTGGCTGGCATATTCAGCCGCTTTAGATTGCGCCGTAACCTGTCTAGCCGTTTGCGGTTGCTATCAATGGCGGTGACGTTTGCCCCAGCGGCAATGAGCTGGGCAGTTTTGCCGCCCGGTGCGGCACAAAGGTCAATCACCTGTTTGCCATCAAGCTGGCCAAGAAGGCGGGCAGGTATCGCGGCGGCGGCGTCTTGAACCCACCACGCACCCTCAGCAAAACCCATAAGCTGTGCAGGATCACCATCGAATTTACGGCGGATGGTGTGGCAATTGAGTACTTGTCCATCAAGCTTTTCTGCCCATGCTCTTGCATCTTTGATAACCGAAATATCTAGTGGTGGGGGCAACATTGACAGTCTGGCAATGGTGTTTGTTGCCGCCTCGCCCCAGTAATGTCGCCAGCTACGGCCTAACCAATCTGGTAGATTTTCTGCCTCGTCCGTGGCGGCCAGCATGGCGTCACCATCGCGTGTCAGGCGCCGCATAACGGCATTTGCAAGGCCGCACAGTCTCTCAAAACCAGCTTGCCGCATCAATTCAACGGTGCTGTCAACCGCAGCATGCGCACCGGTTTTTAAAAAAAATAATTGGGCAGCGCCCATACCCAAAATGATATTTGCCGACACCTGCGCGCCAAAGGGGCGGCGGATCATCAATGGTGACAGGATTTTTTCAATCTGCCCGTGGCGACGCAAATATGTGGTGGCTAATAACTGTACGAAACGGCGGTCACGACCGTCCAATTTTGCCATGCCGTTATGCTTGGCAAGCGCTTTGTCAAGCTGGGTGCCATCCTCAACAGCCGTCAAAATATCAAAAACGATGCTGCGACTTAATAAAGTTGTAGTGGTGATGGTCTTAGTGGCGGCATTTTTGGCTTTGTCAGATTTGCGCTTTTTATCGGCAGAGGCGCTGCTTTTTCTGCGCGGCAGATTGTCCATCTGGTTTCTTTGTTCAACGTTGTGATGACGCAGCTTTTTATCGCTAGACCTGGTTTTTGGTAGCGTTTTCAGCTGCAACACGGGCTTATCTATTTTTGTGACATTGTCGTTGTGATCGGGGCCTTTAGCCATCGTCTTAACCCTGCTTGAAAGATTTTTAGAAATGTTGTAGCCGCAGCAGTAATCGCCGGCGTCTTGTTTTTATCTATGCCAAGGGGCATATACATAATTATGGATAGTGACAAGAAAAAGCCATCGGCTGGCCAACAGTCTGAAACGCAAAAAATTGACCAGCTCCAGCAAGTGCCAGCTAAATCTGATGGGCCGCCGCCAGAATTTTATGGGCCAAAAGGCCCCGAGCCGACCAGATACGGTGATTGGGAGCAAAAAGGCCGGTGTACAGACTTTTGATTTATATCGATATTGGTTGGGGGTATACCGCGCCAAACCAATTGTTGGCATTGATCGGATAGGGCGTCATGACAAGAGTGAAGTCAGCCATCTTGGTGAGTGCCGCCCTGCGATATGCAGATAAAGAATTAATCGATTGTGTCCTTGTGCATCGTGGTGATGGGGATGCTGGGGCGATTTTTGTTCACATTGATGCGCGCGACGGCCGCCACCAGATTGTGGCCCGCAGTCTTGATTATGATGGCAGGTACACTTGGCGGGTGATCACCAGTACCGAATGGGTAGACGCAGATACCGCCAAGACCAGATTAAACCGTGAATTGGCCCAAGATCCAGATGCATTTGTTGTTGAAGTCAGCGACGCTGCGGCGCGTAATCCGTTTTTAATGTTGTAGAGATGCTTTTAGTCGATGGCATTTCGGTGTAATGATCACCTTCGTTTGATGGAGATTATTAAATTAAAAAATGGTGTGAGCCTGGCGATGCTGGCTTTTTCCATCGTAGGAACTTTGGTGATGGCTGATGAAATTAAAATTGAAGTAATGCAGGAAGGCGGCGGCGATGTTGCCGAAATCGGGCAACGTGTGACCGTTCATTATGAGGGGCGTTTGACTGACGATACGGTATTTGACGCTTCTAAACCCAGAGGCCAGCCTTTCAACTTCACAATTGGGGTGGGCCAGGTCATCCAAGGGTGGGAAAAAGGTGTTGCTGGCATGAGAGTTGGTGAAAAGCGGCGTTTGACGATTCCGCCAGAGCTTGGCTACGGCGCGGCAGGTGCCGGTGACGCGATCCCGCCGCATGCAACTTTGGTGTTTGATATTGAATTGCTTGCTGTGGCGATCCCAGTGACATTGGGCCAAGCAACCCCGGCAGATTTGATACAGGCGCAAAAAGATGGGGTGATCGTAGTGGACATCCGCCGTCCTGAAGAATGGGCGCAAACAGGCATAATTGAGGGTGCTGAAACCATCACCGCATTTGAAGCAAATGGCCGTTTACACCCTGAATTTCAGCAGAAATTCATGGCAGTGGTGCCCTCACCAGACACGCCGGTTTGCCTCTATTGCTGGGCCGGCCCCCGCACAACGAATCTTGGCATGGCCTTAGTTGAACAGCTTGGGTTTTCGCATGTAATGCATTTGAGCGAGGGTATTATGGGCTGGACAAACGACGGCTATGAAACGATTGAATATAATCCCTAATGTCTGGCGATAACCGGTAAATAACTATACACAGATATGTGACAAGAGGCCTGTTTTCAGATCATGACGCATCAAAAAAACATCATTGACCGCCGTTTGTGTGTCGCCCCGATGATGGAATGGACAGACCGTCATTGCCGCTATTTTTTACGGCAGGTTGCACCAGATGCTCGGCTGTTCACCGAAATGGTCACGGCAGAGGCGCTTATCCATGGTAATTTGGACAGATTGCTTGGTCATGATGCGGTGGAATCACCACTTGTTCTGCAGCTTGGGGGTAGTCAGCCAGATCGATTGGCATGGGCTGTTGCAAGGGCGGCACCATGGGGGTTTGCCGAAATTAATTTGAATGTTGGCTGTCCGTCCGATCGGGTGCAATCGGGTAAATTTGGTGCGTGCCTGATGGCAGAACCGGAAGTAGTGGCGGCATGTTGCCGTGCGATGATGGCAGAAACAGACCTGCCGGTCTCGGTTAAATGCCGCATTGGCATTGACGATATGGATGTTGAAACCGGATTGGACAGATTTGTCGATACCGTGGCTGGCGCTGGGGTGTCTGTATTCTATATCCATGCGCGCAAGGCATGGTTAAATGGCCTTAGTCCGAGAGAAAATCGGACAATTCCGCCTCTTGATTATGAGCGGGTCCGGCGGTTGGCAAAACGGCGTGGTGATCTGACGGTGATTCTCAATGGCGGTTTGAAAACAGCCGATCAGGCTTTAGCAGAGATGAACGGATGCAACGGGGTTATGATCGGCCGGGCGGCCTACCGAACCCCTTATGTGATGACTGAAATAGCCCAACGGATTTTTGGTAGAATGCCGCCGCGGCGTGATGATGTGGCACTTGCGATGGCCGACTATGCAGATACAATGACCAAAACCGACGTACCGCTTCACAGCATCACCAGACATATGCTGGGGTTATATGCCGGCCAATCTGGTGCCAAATATTGGCGGCGGCAGCTTGGTGAATATGCACGAACAGCGACCGCGCCCGGTGATTTTATCCGTGAAACATCTGCCTTTTGCGAAGCGCTGGCGGCACGGCATGCCGCCTGAACAGATGATTTTATGTCAACAAAGCATGTGATGAGTGAACAAAATGCACCAGCCTGACCAGTCTTCAACACCCAAGCCAGATCCGCGCCAGCAAGACCATAATGGGCGCAAAATGCTGTTTGATTTTGGGCCGCTACTATTGTTCTTTGGCACAAATTACATTTACAGCGACCTGATGTTGAGCGTGAAGGTTTTGGTCGCGGCGACGCTGGTGTCACTGGCTTTGAGCTGGCATTTTGATCGACAGATTTCATTGATGGCCGCTGTTGGTTGCGCGGCCTTGGTGTTTTTTGCCGGTCTTACATTGTATTTTGACAATGAGCTTTTTATTAAAATCAAGCCAACTGTTGTCACCTTGTTGTTTGCCGCCTTGATTGCCGGCGGGCGGTTATTGGGGCGCAACCCGTTGGCGGCTATTATCGGCAAACAGATTAATTTAACCGCGCAAGGATGGCGGGCGATCAGCTGGCTTTGGGTGGCAATGTTCATGACCTCGGCGATTGCCAATGAGGTAGCGTGGCGCAGTTTGAGTACAGATGACTGGATCACGTTTAAGGTGTTTGGATTGACCGGAATTTCATTTTTGTTCTTTGCTTTTAGTGTGCCTATATTGCAAAAACATCAACGTCAGGACTAGGCTATCCGGGTGAATTAATGCGCGCCCGGGTCCTGAAATATGCGCTTTTGTCGATCCAAGCATAGATTCGGTCGCCCTGATTTTACCAAAAGGAACTAGTTTCTTCACAACATTGTTGCATTGAGGCTGACAGCATTGTGCCTGATGGAGAGGGATAACCATGGCTGATGAAGAAGAAATTATCCTTGCGGATCTGGATGATGATGAACTTGTCCAGCAGATGCATGACGATCTGTATGATGGGTTGCAGGATGAAATCGTCGAAGGCGTAAAAATCCTGCTTGATCGCAAATGGACGCCTTATGATGTGCTGACCAAGGCCTTGGTTGAGGGCATGACCATTGTTGGCATTGATTTCCGCGATGGTATTTTGTTCGTGCCCGAAGTGTTGATGGCGGCGAATGCGATGAAAGCTGGCATGGTCATTTTGCGGCCGCTCTTGGCTGAAACTGGCGCGCCGCGCGTAGGTTCCATGGTGATTGGCACGGTAAAAGGCGATATTCACGATATCGGCAAGAATCTTGTGTCAATGATGCTTGAAGGGGCTGGCTTTGATGTTATTGATCTGGGGATTAATAACCCGGTTGAAAATTATCTTGATGCGCTCGAGGAACATAAACCCGATATTCTTGGGATGTCCGCATTGCTCACCACAACCATGCCCTACATGAAAGTGGTGGTGGATGCGATGGTCGAAAAGGGCATCCGTGATGATTATATCGTTCTTGTCGGTGGCGCGCCGTTGAACGAGGCCTTTGCCGAGTCTGTCGGGGCTGATGCCTATTGCCGTGATGCCGCGGTGGCTGTTGAAACGGCAAAAGAAATGATTCAGGCCAAACGTGACCGAGAACAAGCGGCGGGCTGACCCGCCAGAGCCAACGCCGCGGCTTCGTCTTATTGCCTGTGGGGCATTGGCGCGGGAATTACTGGCGATTATCAATCAATTGCCACCAGATGCTGTTGAGCTCACTTGCCTGCCGGCAGCATGGCATAATCACCCGGAAAAAATTGTGCCCGGCCTAAAGGCCAAGGTCAAAGCCGCCCGCAAAGCTGGGCGCACTCCGGTTGTCATTTATGGTGATTGTGGCACGGGCGGTCAGCTTGACGCGTTTCTTGATGAACAAAATATCCAGCGAATCCCCGGCCCCCATTGCTATCACAGCTTTATGGGCGATGCCGGTTTTGACGCGGCAATGGATCAGGAATTGGGCACATTTTTCTTGACTGATTACATGGTGCGCCATTTTGAACGTATTGTGATGAAGGGGATGGGTTTGCGCGATCACCCGCAATTGCGTGATATTTATTTCGCGCATTACAAACGGGTTTTGTATATCGCCCAAACAGATGATGCCGCCTTAGTTGAAAAAGCGCGGCAGGCGGCGGCAACATTGCAACTGGAATATGACTATCATTATACTGGCTTTGGTGGTTACACGGCGTTTCTTCACAATTTGTGCAACCAGCGTCAGCCATCTGTTGGTGTTCGTTAAACGATTATTGACCAATGAAATTTTAATCAGGGAGATTTTGCCGCATGGCGCATTTGATCACTTTATTTTGGCGTGATATCCCAGCGCAGGTTATCGCTGAGTCTGGTCGCGGGCGTAATCGCCAGCAGGCTAAAATTGAACTGCCGCGCCGGTTTGCCATCGCGATTGATGCGGCGGCGATGAAAGATGGGGCCGACTCCACTGATGATTATCTGGCCGAATGGCGCCGTTCAGAGCCTGTGCCATGTGGTGATGACCTTGATGCTGAAGCGGCTAAGTTGGCGGCCGATCTTGAAGCTGGTTATCCGGCTGAGCGTGTGCGGCAACTTGTCGAGTCAGGTGGCTTTGATCGCGCCTAACCCGATTTTACTGGCGCGTAAACGCCCCTGATGTCGCAATCGGAAGATAGTACGGCGTTGGCAAGCCATCTTGTGCTGGCGTGTGCGGTCATTCTGCGCGGCGATATTTGATGCGAGATGGCATCGTGGGCCCAGCATAAATGGCGAGGTATGGTATAGTGCACAATGACGTTGTTTCAATGGTGCGAGGGGACAAATCTATGCAGGTGACAATTGAACAAATCCAACAGGCCGCCGCGCATTGGTCAATCGAAGTGACGCCAGCTGGTGCCACGAAAATCGACAGTTTTGCTGATTGTCTGGACCCCGGCACCACCGTCAATGTAACATTTTTGCCTGGCAGTGACCCGATGGACACGGTTGCGGTCGCCGAGCGCCTGCATAATGAGGGCATGAACCCAGTGCCACATCTGGCGGCACGGTCACTGCGTGATACAGATCAACTTGACACACTATTGGCGGCTTATACCAGCCGTTGTGGGGTGAATGAGGTGTTGGTGATTGGTGGCGGTGTTGATCACCCGGTTGGGGCGTTTTCTGATTCCATGCAGGTATTAGAGACCGGTTTGATTCAGCGTTATGGCATCCAAAATGTGGGGGTTGCCGGGCATCCAGAAGGTAGTCCTGATATTACCCAGAGTGAAATTGCCGACGCCTTGGCGGCGAAGAATAGATTGGCCAAACGTGATGGGCTGAAAATGTATATCGAAACACAATTTTGTTTTGAGGCAGATATTGTGTTGGCGTGGGAACGCGATGTCCGGGCGGCTGGTAATGCGTTGCCGATCCGCATTGGCATCCCCGGCCCGGCCACCATTAAAACATTGTTTCGCTTTGCGCAAATTTCCGGCATTGGCCCGTCCATGCGGTTTATTTCAAAACAGGCGCGCAATGTTGCCAAATTGATGACGGTGCAATCACCGCATCTGTTGTTGGCGGATTTGGCCGCAGGGATGAGCGCTGATCCCGACTGCTTGATCCAGCATTTTCACTTTTACCCATTTGGCGGATTTGCTAAGACAGCCGCCTATGCCAGCGCGGTGGCCAATGGTGACATACGAATTTTGCCGAAAGGCGGATTCGATGTTATAGACACAGCCGCCTAGCCAAGCCGCCTTTTCTGGAGCGATATAATGACCCGAACTTTACTTTCCTCTGACAAACAAGAAATTGTTATCGGTTTTGATGCCCCATTTTGTGTGATTGGTGAGCGGATCAATCCTACCGGCCGTAAATTGCTTGCCGCCGAAATGGCCGCTGGTGACTATTCACGGGTGATTGCAGACGCCGTGGCACAGGTAGAAGCTGGGGCGACAATGCTTGACGTTAATGCCGGCATACCGATGGCAGATGAACCAGCCATTCTTGCCGAATCCATCAAGCTTGTGCAGGACGTTGTTGATGTGCCTCTGGCCATTGATAGTTCGATTGTGGCTGCATTGGAATCGGGCTTGGCGGTGTATAAAGGCAAACCACTTGTCAATTCGGTGACAGGTGAAGAAGAACGCCTTGAAACCGTGTTGCCTCTTGTCAAAAAATACAACGCTGCGGTGGTGGCGATTTCAAACGATGAAACTGGCATCTCGGAAGACCCCAATGTGCGCTATGATGTAGCTAAAAAAATTGTTGAACGTGCAGCTGACTTCGGAATTCCGCGTGAAGATGTTGTCGTTGACCCGCTGATCATGCCGGTGGGCGCGATCAATATGGCTGGTCGTTCAGCACTTGATTTAATCATCCGGCTTCGCAATGAGTTGAAGGTGAACACCACCTGTGGTGCATCAAATATTTCATTTGGACTGCCAAATCGTCACGGCATGAATGCCGCATTTTTGTCCATGGCCGCTGGTGCGGGCATGACATCGGCCATTATGAACCCATTGCATGCCGAAGAAATGACCGGCATTATGG
>CAJWSS010000075.1:0-8021 GCA_913045915.1 uncultured Alphaproteobacteria bacterium
GCGCGCTGTGGGTGTGGTGAGAGTTTTTCAGTGGCCAATGGCTGATCGCGTCACCTGTGGTATCCATCGCAAACTATTGACGTGAAAGACTAGCAGATACATGTCACAGGCCAGTTGGCAAAAGACAATCGGATTGCTTGGCGAACTGATGCGGTATACCGCGCCGCGTGGTAACCGCCGCATTCGTATGCGCATCATGGCGGCATTTGGATGTCTGGTGGCATCAAAAAGTGCCAATATGCTGACGCCGCTGTTATATGGGGCGGCGGTTGATCTGGTAAATGGCAGTTCTGGCTTTGCCATGTCGGCATTGGGGATTTTGGTGGCCGGCTACGCTCTGGCGCGGCTTGGTCAGCAAGTTTTTGCCGAGGCCAAACAATATTTGTTTGCCAAGGTAGCCCAACGTGCCGTGCGCGGTGCGGCGATGACAGCGTTTCGCTATCTGCACAGCCTGTCATTGCAATTTCATATGGATCGTCAGACCGGTGGCATGACGCGGGCGATTGACCGCGGTGCCAAAGGCATTGAATTCATGCTCACCATTGCATTTTTTGAGGTGTTGCCGCTATTTGTTGAGGTGGTGTTTGTTAGCATCATCTTATGGAGCCTGTTCGGTGCCGGCTATGCGGCGGTGACATTTATCACGGTGCTGGCTTATATCTATTTCACCATCCGTGTGACTGAATGGCGGATCAAATTTCGCCGGGCGATGAATACGGCCGATGAAACCGCCGCAACGCGCGCTGTAGACTCATTTCTAAATTATGAAACGGTTAAATATTTCAACGCCGAAGAGGTTGAGGCCCAGCGCTATGACGAGGCCATGAAAAATTATGAACAAATGGCCGTCAAATCGACCACATCACTGTCGGTGGTGAATATTGGGCAAGGGGCGATTATTGCTATTGGCTTGATGATCATGATGAGCATGGCTGGTTTCGATATCCAAAATGGAAAATTGACCATTGGCGATTTTGTTGCGGTGAATACTTATCTTCTGCAGCTTTATCTGCCATTAAATTTTTTAGGCTGGGTGTATCGTGAATTACGCCAGGCACTTGTGGATATGGAACGCATGTTTGGCCTGCTTGATGAAAAGCCTGATATTGCCGATCGTGACGGTGCTAGGCCTTTGGTGATATCGGGCGGTGATCTAGTTTTTGACAATGTGCATTTCAGCTATGGCGACCGGACTATTTTAAAAGGGGTGAGCTTTCGCGTACCAGCCGGCAAGCGTGTGGCTATCGTGGGACCAAGTGGGTCTGGCAAAACCACAATTTCTCGTTTGTTGTTTCGCTTTTATGACCCACAGTCGGGGGCGGTGCGTCTGGATGGACAGGATTTACGCGATGTGACGCAAAATAGCTTGCGGGCGGCGATTGCGGTCGTGCCGCAGGATACCGTGATGTTCAATGCCAGTATCGGCTATAATATTGGCTATGGCCGCGCCGATGCAACGCAAGCTGAAATTGAACATGCCGCTAGACTGGCGGCCATTGACAGATTTATTGCGAAATTGCCACAGGGCTATGAAACCATGGTGGGTGAGCGTGGATTGAAATTATCTGGCGGCGAAAAACAGCGTGTGGCCATTGCGCGTGCTATTTTAAAGCGTCCATCTGTGTTTCTGTTTGATGAAGCAACGTCAGCACTTGATAGCCGGACGGAAAAGGAAATTCAGCAGGCGTTGAATGATGTGTCTGAAAACCAGACCACCTTGATGATTGCGCACCGTTTGTCGACCATCGTGCATGCTGATGAAATTATCGTTTTGGCAGAAGGTGAAGTGACTGAGCGCGGAACGCATCACGATTTGATGCACAAGCGCGGGCTATATTATGCAATGTGGCAACGCCAATCATCTGGTTTTGCCGCTGATGCGCCAGCAATTGATGGACCGCTATCTAACGCCGCCGCATCACAAGAAGTGTATATTTGATGTTTGCAAACGCCCGTGCGGCTGGTTTGCCCATGCTTGGCGGGGTTGATTTTTTTGTGCCATCGGCCAACGGCGATGTGCGGGCGCATTATTGGGCGGCAGATTGGTCACCACGCGATCCAAATGACCAACACGGGTACCCGGCAAATTTTCGTGCTGATGGCAAAAAAACCGGTGCCGCGACCATGGTGATTTTGCCCGGATTTACCGAATTTTGCGAAAAATATAGCCGCGATATTTTGCGCTTGCATCAATCTGGCTTCAACCTGCTGGTGATTGACTGGCCCGGCCACGGATTGTCAGGACATTTTGGTAAAAATCCGTTTGCTGTGCATTGTGATGATTTTTCCGTTTATTTAGCCGCTTTAGATGCCGTTATTGAGGCGGCTGGGTTGGGTGCGGACAGGCTTTTTCTGTTTGGTCATTCCATGGGCGGTCATCTAGCATTGCGCTATGCGGCCCGCCGTCCGAGGCATAGTCTTGGGGTGATTTTAACTGCGCCGATGATGGCACCGCCGGTAATGCCAATTTGGCTGATCCGCGGACTAAGTGCATTGTTGTTAAAAGCGGGGCTTGGTTGTGCCTATCCCCCATTTCACCGGGTGCCAGCGCTGGACCGCGTGCGCCAGTTCCGGCCAGACAACAAGCTGACACGTTGGAAGCAAGGGTATGAGTCACAATTTTTTTGGTTTGATGACATGCCCAAATTGCGCCGAAATGGGCCAACGGTTGGGTGGGTCAATGCGGCCTATCGGTCATCAGCGCATTATACAATGAACGCTGATTGGTTGCGGTCAATTCACGTGCCCGTTCTGGCATTTGTGGCTGGCGACGAACAAATTGTATCGGCATCCGCGACCGATTATGCCTTGCCCTTTATTCCGCATCTAGAACGTCATGATTTTGCCGGGGCCCGCCATGAATTACTGCATGAATTACCCGAAGTCACCGATCAATTATGGGTGTCTTTATTCGCATTTTGTGCCAAACACGCATGCCCCTGATGAATAGTCACGCACCGGGTATCAAAAATCGGGCGTTACGCTAAAAACTGTTCCTGAATGGCTCGGTCCGAAAGTGAAAATCCGGGGTCATACAATAATTTTAACGTGATTTCGCTGGCCTGTTCAATTTGTACCGATGTGACATGGCGTACTTCGGCACTGTCGGCACTGGCACTGACCGGGCGAAATTCAGCATCCAAAATATCAAGTGTCACGCGTGATGCGTCTGATAATAATGCCCCGCGCCAGCGCCGTGGACGAAATGGTGAAATCGGGGTAAGCGCCAACAGCCCGCCAGCAAGTGGCACCACCGGGCCATGCGCAGATAAATTATAGGCAGTAGACCCCGCTGGCGTGGCAACCAGCACACCATCACAAACAAGACAATCCATCTGCCGTTTTTGGTCAACCGAAATGCTGATATGGGCGGCATTATGGGTTTGCCGCAACAGGGACACTTCATTGATGGCAAGATTTTTGTGAACCGCGTTATCGCGATCTGTCGCAGTCATACGCAAGGGGTGTAGCGGGGCAATCTCGGCGGCGCGGATACGGTCTGGTAAATCATCATCATTATACAGATTCATCAAAAACCCAAGACGGCCACAATTCAGCCCAAAAACCGGCAAATTGAACGACATGGTATCTTGCAGCACATGCAACATATGCCCATCCCCCCCAAGCGCAACAATATGCGTGGCATCTGGCACATCTGTCTGCCCATAGCGATCGGTAAGCTGTTTGAGGCGGGATTTGGCTTCATCATGTTCAGAAGCGCTAAAATGAATCTTCATGCTGATCTGTCCTTGATGGCGCTAATGTTGATCACAACACCGATGACCCAACGCCATATCATAGTGTTTTTGCGTGATAAAGGCAAAACCACTTGCCAGTCAGCCATGATTTCGGTCATGGTCTGAACATGAACAATAAATCATTTCTTATCCAGCCCGACCCAGACGCGCCGGGGCTGTCGGTGCTCATTGATGGCGTTGATGCAACTGGTGCGCCAATACAACTGCCGGTTGTAACAGAAAAACCGATCACCTTATTTTTAAATAAGCAGGAAATCGTGACCTCGATGACACTGGGTGATTGGGTGCCAGAATTGGCTGTCGGGTATTTTTTAAACCAGAATATGTTGGCATCTGATGATGAAATCACTGCCATTGACCATGATGAAGAGTTGGGTGTGGTGATTGTGCGTACCGCGCGCGAAACCGATTTTGAGGCCAAAATGAAGCGCAAAATCCGCACCAGCGGATGTGCTGAAGGCACCGCTTATGGCGATATGATGGAACGATTTGATGAGATCAAGCTCGACCAAACGGTAAAATTCCATGCCAGCTGGCTTGTGGCCTTATCCAAGGCGATCAATACCGCGCCAAGCCTGTATCTGAGCGCGGGCGCCATTCATGGCTGTGTGTTATGCCACCGCGATCGCCCATTGGCCTATATGGAAGATATCGGCCGGCATAATGCGGTTGATAAAATTGCCGGCTGGATGTTCCTTAATAAAATACCGCCACAAGACAAAGTGTTTTATACAACGGGGCGGCTGACCACCGAAATGGTAATTAAAACAGTACAGATGCAAATTCCAGTTTTGGTGTCACGCTCTGGCTTTACCGCCGAAGCGGTGGATTTGGCGCGCCGTGCGGGATTAACGTTGATTGGCCGGGCCAAAGGCAAGCGTTTTATCGCATTGTCGGGCATTGAACGTATTGTGTTTGATAGCGGTGATGATGATGAATTTGCTGATGCACCATCATTGCAACGTACCCAGCAAGCCGCCCATCAGGACAGCCGTAAGCGTGCGGGGAGATAACCGTGCAAGATGTTGGTTTTCTATTATTGGCGGGTGGCCAATCGCGGCGTATGGGCGGCGGCGATAAAAATCAGCTTCATCTTGGTGGCAAATCAGTGCTGCAACATGTGTTGGACCGGGTTGACCGGGCGGGTGCGCCCACCGCAATCAATGCCAATGGTGATCCCCAGCGTTTTGCCAGTTATGGGTTGCCGGTGATTGCAGATGTTGTTGATGGGTATGCCGGGCCGCTAGCAGGTATTTTGACCGGACTTGAATGGTTGATGGCGCATCATCCAAACTGCACGCATCTGATCAGTCTGGCAACGGATGCGCCGTTTTTGCCGCCTGATCTGGCCCAACGCCTCTATGACAGGCTCGATAGTGACACCGCTATAGTGCAGGCCCAATCGCATGGGCAGCGCCACCCGGTATTTGCCATATGGCCCGTTCTATTGGCGGCAGATTTAAGACAGGCGGTATGTGACGAAGGGGTGCGGAAAATTGATCATTTCACCCAGCGCCACGACTGCGGCGTTGTTGACTTTTCGGGAACGCCAGACCCGTTCTTAAATATCAACCGGCCAGAAGATTTTGCCGAGGCGGAACGCTGGCTGAAATAAATGCGTAATGCCTCACCTGGTTTGCGATAATAGGCGCGACAGATCGTTATGGGTAAGCTGGCATTTTTTCAAAAATTCAGTTATGTAACAAGAATCTTATAGAGCGGCGAAGGAAAGGGAGCATGAGGCGATGTCGCAGCAGGCGCTGAAATCGGCAAAAACCTTGTTTAAAGCCTATAAAGGCGCACTTGCCACGCTTGAGGCTGATATCGGTGCGCCGTTTTTAAAGGCCTTGTCCCTAATTCAGCACAGCACCGGCCATGTTGTGGTGTCGGGGATGGGCAAATCTGGCATTATTGGTCGCAAGATCGCCGCGACGCTGGCATCAACCGGCACGCCGTCTTTGTTCTTGCACCCGGCCGAGGCGATCCATGGCGATTTGGGGATGGTACGACAGGGTGACGTGGTGCTGGCCATTTCCAATTCGGGTGATACCGAAGAAATTATGCGGCTTTTGCCTGCCTTTGATCGTTTGCAGACGCATTTGATCGCGATGACCAGCAACCCGCACAGCAATCTTGCGCGACATGCCGAAGTTGTTTTGAATATTGCTGTTGATCGCGAGGCGTGCCCGCTCAATCTGGCGCCGACAACGTCAAGCTTGAATACGCTGGTCTTGGGTGATGCGCTGGCCGTTGCCTTAATGGAAATGCGCGGCTTTCAAGAAGCTGATTTTGCCGCGACCCATCCGGGTGGGTCGTTGGGACGGCGTTTGCTTACCCATGTGCGCGATAAAATGCGTACACAGAATTTGCCATTTGTAGACGGAAATGCGCCGGTTCAAGATGCGCTTCTTACCATGACCGAAGGCCGTCTTGGTATGGCCATAGTCGGTTCCCCAGACCAACTAGAGGGGATCATTACAGATGGTGATTTGCGCCGCGTGCTTGTTGGTGGGGCGGATCTTGGCAAGATCTCGGTCAAACAGGTTGCGACCTCGACACCGCTGACCATTGGGCCGGATGTGTTAATGGCAGACGCCGAGGCAAAAATGCTTGAAGCGCGGGTGCAATGTCTGGTGGTTGTTGATGCGGCAGGGGCTGTGGTTGGTGTGATCCAGATTTATGAATAGGCTTGTCACGGTATCCACAGAAATTTTTTTATCAGCATCATCTTGGGTGCGGGGCGTTTTTGCATGAAGCTTGATGCCTTTGACTATGACTTGCCAGATGGACGCATTGCCACCACGCCAGCGCGCCCGCGTGAGGCGGCAAAATTGCTTGATATGACGTCTGCTGGTGGGTTGGTTGACCGGCATATGTATGATTTGCCAGATTTATGCCAGCCCGGCGATGTCATTGTGGTGAATAACACATCAGTGATCCCGGCACGGTTAATTGGCTATCGCGGGGCCGCCAAAATCAGCATCACGCTGCACAAATCTGAACTGTCCGGGGATCAAAGCCAGACGCCCGGTTTTGGCAGTCACTGGCGGGTATTTGCCAAGCCCGCAAAAAAATGCCGCACAGATGACATTATTGTATTTGGCGATGATTTTGCCGCGCATGTGCTGGGGCGCGGTGACGGTGGAGACGTCGCCGTTTGTTTTATAAACCCCGAAAAGAACAATGCGCCGGTGGCCGGACCTGAATTAGAAAATTGCCTGGCGCGTTATGGCACCATGCCCTTGCCGCCCTATATTGCACGGCCTGATGGGGCGACCACGGCAGATGAGTCAGATTATCAAACAATGTTCGCACAGCATCCAGGCGCCGTTGCCGCGCCAACGGCCGGGTTGCATTTCACGCCTGCTTTGGCCGCGAAATTGACAGCAAAAAATGTGTCGATTGTTGAAATCACCCTGCATGTTGGTGCCGGCACATTTCTGCCAGTTACGGTAGATAACATTGCAGATCATAAAATGCATGCAGAATGGGGGACGATATCGTCAGATGCCGCAAATGTCATTCGTGCGGCACAACAATCTAGCCGCCGCATCATTGCCGTGGGGACAACTAGCCTTCGTATTTTAGAAGCCTGTTTTCAACAGCATGGATCGATTCAGGCATTTGCGGGTGAAACCGATATTTTTATCACGCCCGGCTTTGAATTTGGCGTTGTTGATGCGTTATTAACAAATTTTCACCTGCCAAAATCCACCTTGCTTATGCTGATCAGTGCGTTTTGTGGTATGCGGCATGTACGCGATGCCTATCAGCATGCAATTGCTGGCGAGTATCGGTTTTTTTCCTATGGTGACGCCTGTTTCATGCAACGTGCCGCACAGCCGGATAGTGTGACGTCACTGCGCTATCACAGCAGAGAAAAGAGGGTCTGATGACGTCAGTGCCAGAATTTGGATTTCATCTGCAAACCACTGACGGTATGGCACGTCGCGGCCAGCTGACAACCGCATGGGGTGTTGTTGAAACGCCGGTATTTATGCCGGTTGGCACTGCCGCTACGGTAAAGGGCATGATGCCCGATTCAGTTGCCGCCACCGGCGCGCAAATTATTTTGGCGAATACCTATCATCTGATGTTGCGCCCCGGGGCTGAACGTGTGTCTCGGCTTGGTGGGGTGCGTAAAATGATGGGGTGGCACGGGCCGTTATTAACAGATTCGGGTGGCTTTCAGGTGATGTCACTTGGCCCATTACGGCAATTGACCGAAGATGGTGTGACGTTCAAATCGCATCTTGATGGCAG
>CAJWSS010000076.1:0-7950 GCA_913045915.1 uncultured Alphaproteobacteria bacterium
CGGCTAGGGCCGGTCTGCCCGTCACCCCGCATTGTGCGAATTTGTCAATGGTGACATTGTTTACAATGCATTTATTGCGCGCTGTTCCTAATGCTGGAAAATATTTGGAATTTTCCATCGAAGAGCGAGATTATTACCCTTGGCAATATGGGCTGTTTGTCGAGTCACCCTATGCAATAGATGATGGACATGCCACGGTCACCGACAGGCCTGGCTGGGGCGTTGAAATTCACCCTGATTGGTTGGCGGCGGCACAGTATCATAAAACAGCAATTGCCGATCTGCAAAACTAGCATCGAGAACCAGCTCTGAACAAGCTTACACGCCGCCGAAGCGGCGATTGCAAGGCGATCAGACAAATTCAGGTCTTTATATCCTGTAGCTGTGCGCGGCGATATCTCCTGTCCATCCCCAGATGGTCAAAAGCGGTATCTTGCCAGTACGGATGGCATGTGGTTGGTAAGGTAGATGATGGATAAAACTGCCTGCTTCATGTTGACACCAGATGGCATTGTCTGTTTGCCAATCCACTGATCCAGTCAAAGGAAAATAGATTTCTTCAGCGGCGTGGCTGTGGCGGGGGTAGGTGATGTTTGGTGCTTGGAACAGCAAGCCAGCGCGCACTGTTTCATGTTTAATTTGGCCAGTCGGCCCGATGATCTCGCAAACCGCCATTTGATTGGCGATGGCGTCAGGAATTTTGCCAAAGCCGGGGCGGCGCCATGATAGATCGGTGCTAGTCTGTGAAATAGCCTGAAATAAATCCATCAACTTAGGGTCGGGTGGTGGGTCGATGCCGTCTAATTTCACAGGCGCGATTTCAGATTTTTTGATGGTCTTAGTGTTTATTTGGCCAACAGAGCCATCCAATGCAGTGGCTACTAGCTGACAAATCGGCAAATTTGACTGACGCAGGCTACCAGCCATCAAGCGCAATAATATGCCTAAGTTATCTGGCATCCGCGCCCCCTGTATCGGATGGATTGGTAAGTCTTTGCAGGGACTGAGTGATCAAGTCATAGAGACCACCAGCCGCCTGTCCAAGCGGCTGGTCAGACGGTGTAATGATTGCCATTTCATGGTTAACCCGCGGGGCGAATGGCCGCCATGTCACACCATCGTTTAAATTAGCCTTGCCATTTGTGGGATCGATAATGGCAAGTTCATTGCCAACCGCGATGATGTTGCGCGCGATGGCAAAAAAATAGCTTGATATATGCCGCTCTACAGTAACACCAGCAGCGGTGAGCAGTGCGTCTAGTTGGCGGTCAACCATATGTTGACCAGTTATAGCGACGATAGAACGGCCGGCCAAATCAGTCGGGCTAATGAGGCGTTTGACTGCGAGTGGGTCGTCCTCGTGCATCACACAAACACATTCAAGATTAAATAAGGTCGCATTCAGCCCGGCAACCGGAACCGGTGTGTCAATCAGACCAATGTCAATTTGACGGCTACTGACCCAATCTGCAACCTGCCGTGAACTTCTGACAAGAATATCAATATTGACGTCACTATGGTCGCGCTGGTAGGCGGCGATCAATGGGGGCAGAAAATGGATTGCCATGGCACCATTAGTGGCAATGCGAACAGACCCAGCTGACCCAGCACGAATTTCAGATATGCGCTGGGATACGCGCGATAATGCCAACAGCCCTTGTGCTATTTCATCCTGCAATAGCAAGGCTTCGCGTGTTGGGGCAAAAAACCCGCGGTCACGCTGAAATAATTTGAATCCGATCAATTCTTCAAAATTCGCAAGGGCAATGCTGACGGCAGGCTGGCTGAGATTGAGCTGGATGGCGGCCCGAGAAATCGACCCTGCCGCGATAATGGCATCAAAAACTTCAAGATGACGCTGTTTTATATGCATGGTTGGGCACGTCTCTTGCTATCAAACATCAAATTTTAATATAAACAAAAACAATATTTTTATAATTATAATTAAATTGTGTTTATTTCATTTGTTTTTTAGCGTTGAGTCAAGACAGAGATAATTTGGCATTTGCTGATGTTTAAAACGCGGATCTGACGCCACAAAAGTGTGATCGGTTTAACAGGGGACATGAATGCGATCAGACACGGTAGCAAAACGGCCAGCGCCAATCGCTGATCATGGTGCATATTGGACCGATGGCTTGGCACCACTGCCAGTGACACACAGCGATATTGTATCAGAGGCTGATGTTGTCGTCATCGGATCTGGCTACACGGGCATGCACACCGCAATCGTCACGGCCAGTCAAGGCAAAACGACACAAGTGCTTGAGGCACGAACCCCGGGCTGGGGATGCAGCACACGTAATGGCGGGCAAATTAGCAGCAGTATTAAGCCGACGCTACGGCAATTGACAAAAAGATTTGGGGCAGAGCGGGCCCGCGCTATCCGCGCTGAGGGCCAGAACTCACTTAATTGGATCGAAGAATTTATAACGACGCATGGCATTAATTGTCATTTTATGCGCAACGGCCGGTTTCATGCGGCGCACACACCGCGTCATTTTGACAAATTGGTGGCTGAAGCCCGCCGTTTGAGTGACGAAGAAAATGTGCCGACGATTATTGTACCGCGGCATGAGCAACATCAAGAATTAGGCACAGATGCCTATTTTGGCGGCGTTGTATTTACCCAGCACGCATCTGTACATCCGGCAAAATATTATGCTGGCATTTTGCAAACGGCGCTGGATGCAGGGGTGCGGGTGACCGGCCATTGTCCGGCTACTGCCATTGACCGGTCAGGGGCTGGTTTTATCGTTTCGACCCCGCAGGGCAAAATCAAAGCTGGTAAAGTTGTTGTCGCGACGAACGGCTATAGTAGCAGTTTAATGCCCTATTTACAGCGTCGGTTGATCCCGATTGGCAGTTACATCATTGCTACAGAGCCTTTGTCAAAATCTGTAATGGACCGGTTATTTCCAAAGGACCGCGTGGTTAGCGACAGCTGCAAGGTGGTTTATTATTATCGGCCATCACCTGATCGCAGCCGCGTATTATTTGGCGGGCGTGTATCGGCCAATGAGACCGATCCGGCGATTAGTGGGCCAAAATTACAGCAGAATTTATGCCGTATTTTTCCCGAGCTAGCGGGGTGCGGCATATCGCATTCCTGGTCTGGCACAGTCGCCTTTAGCTTTGATGAATTGATGCATATTGGCCAGCATGATGGTGTGCATTATGCGATGGGCTATTGTGGGTCTGGTGTCGGCATGGCGAGCTATTTGGGCATGCGTCTTGGCCAACAGGTTGCAGGCCTAGCCGAGGGCCGTACGGCACTGGATAATCTGCCGTTTTCTACACGGCCATTTTATCGCGGCAATCCATGGTTTTTACCAGCTATGGTTGGCTGGTATCAGTGGCGTGATCGCTGGCAATGCCAGCAAGCGCATAAAAATTCAGCAAATAGGTCTGCCGGAGGATTTGCTGAGAATGTTTCAGGGAGTGTTGGATAATATTCCGGCAAGCAAACATGCAGAGAGCTAATTTTATCTTTTGAAATTATGCCTGAAACCAGATGGCTCACTGCAAATCTCAGATTTTGTGTCTTTGATAACAAAAGAACCAACAGGGAGGTAAGAATGAATTTTAAATTGTTGAAACAAGCTAGCCAAAAAACATTTTTGGGAGCAATTGGTGCCGCGGCATTGTCTATTGTGGCAATCGGCACGGCGCAAGCCGATCCAGTCACAGTGGTGTCATGGGGCGGGTCTTACGGCAAAGCGCAAGATGCCGCATTATTCACTGACGCTTCGAAAAATTCTGGCATTGAGATCAACCGTGAGTCTGGTGCCAGCATGTCTAAAGTGATGCTACAGGTTGAGTCAGGGGCGGTCACTTGGGATCTTGTTGTGAGCGGGTCAGGCGGCTGTGCGGCGGCGGCGGCAAAAGGTGCGCTTGAAAAAATTGATTTTAACGTTGTTGATGTGTCGGACTTTTTGCCAAACACCTATACTGACTATTGTATTGGGTCGGATGTGTTCGCCACGGTTTTTGCCTGGAATACTGAAAAATATGGTGAGCCTGGCACTGCTGGCGCGCCAAATTCATGGGCCGATTTTTGGGATGTGAAAAAATTTCCTGGTACGCGGGCAATCCGTTTAAACAATGTTGATGGCGTTTTGGAACCAGCGGTAATGGCCATGGGTGTGCCGCCAGAAAAGGTCTATGAATTTTTGTCAAGCGAGGGCGGAATTGAAAAGGCCATCGCAAAAATCCGTGAATTGAAGCCGCATATCTCGGTTTATTGGAAATCAGGCGCCATGCAGGCACAGCTTATGAAAGATAAGGAAGTGGATATGATCACAGGCTGGAATGGTCGCTTTGATAATGCAAAGAAAGATGGCGCCACTGTTGGCTACACCTTTAATCAGGCATTGCGTGACTATGATGGATTTGGCATTCCCAAAGGGGCGCCAAACAAGGATATGGCAATGAAGTTTCTGGCAGAAGTGTCAAAGCCGCAATATCAGGCCAACCTGCCATTCCACATTACTTATGGCCCAACAAATAAAGTGGCCTATGAAGTCACATCAGCGCCAAAAGAGCTTTTAGAAGCCTTGCCATCACATCCGAATAATGTGTCTAAAATGCTTGCTGTTGATCTCGAATGGTATGCAAATTACCGCGAGAAGGCATTGGAAATGTATATGGAACTGTTGAGCGAATAACCCGCCATTTGAACCTTGTGCTGCGAGGGCAAGTCCCTCGTGGCATGCCTTTTACACAAATTCAATATATATATAGGTATTTACAAGACATGACTTCTGATACCTCTGCGTCATTGTCAATTTCGGTCACCGAATTGACCAAAACATATGGAAAAGTCTTTGCGCTTAACAGGGTCAGTATCGATGTCAAAGCTGGCGAGTTTCTGACATTGCTGGGGCCATCAGGTTCTGGCAAAACCACGTTGCTAATGGCAATCGCTGGATTTAACCGGCCTGATTCTGGTCGCATTTGTTTTGGTGATGACGATGTGACTGTGTTGCCACCGCATAAGCGTGGTGTCGGGATGGTGTTTCAGAATTACGCTTTATTTCCGCATATGTCGGTTTTTGAAAATGTCGCCTTTCCGCTAAAATTACGAAAAATTCCAGCAGACGAAAAACGTCAACGTGTTACCGAAGCGTTGCAAACTGTGCAATTATCAGATTTTGCCGAGCGCGGAATCGACCAGCTATCTGGTGGCCAGCGCCAGCGCGTCGCACTTGCACGTGCCTTTGTGTTTGGCCCTAAAATTTTATTGATGGATGAACCTTTGTCAGCACTTGATAAAAAGCTGCGCGAAGAAATGCAAATAGAACTAAAGCAGTTGCACCGTCAATTGGGCGTTACAACCGTTTATGTCACGCATGATCAGCGCGAGGCGCTGACAATGTCTGATCGCATTGCGATTATTGATCATGGGGAGTTGGCACAAATTGGCACACCGCGAGAGATTTACAATGCGCCTACCAATCATTTTGTTGCGAGCTTTATCGGTGAATCTTCGTTTTTCCCGCTGACCAAAAATAAATCTGGGACGTTGCACTATGCGGGTGTCTCGGTTGGCAAGGTGCCAAATCGCGCAACGCATGAAAATTGGACATTGGTGATCCGGCCAGAAAGATTGTCACTGCACGCGCCAAAGACCATTAAGAATAAAGATAAAATCTATTTCAGCGGCAAAATTACCGAACTTGTCTATCAGGGTGAAACCGCCATTGTGATGATGGTAATGGAAGATGGACACAATCTGACAGCCCGCATGAATACGCGGTCTGGAAATGATGTCGATTCATTAAGGGTTGGACAAAACTTGCTGGCTGGCATCGATAAACAGGATGTGATTGTTATTCCCGGCGAGGCATCATGACGCCAAGCCCGACACCGCATCGTGAAGACGCTTTGAATGCAACAAAATTGCGGGTTGCTGAACGCCGTCAATCTCTGATGGTGCTGGCGTTAACTTTGCCTGCGATTATTGCGGTATGTTTGGTCATTGTGATCCCGGTGGGCTGGTTGTTTTCGCTGTCGTTTCTAGATAGCAATGGCGACTTATCTTTGGTCAATTATGAAAAGATGATTGCCTATAAATCTTATCTCAGGGTTTTTAAAACCACCTTTAATGTAAGCTTTCTCACAACATTTCTTTGTATCGTCATTGGGTACCCGCTGGCCTATTTTTTATCGCAAATCCCCCGAAAATATGTAGGCCTGTTCATGCTGACCGTGCTGTTGCCATTCTGGACATCACTTCTGGTGCGGACTTATGCCTGGCTGGTCATGTTACAGCGCAATGGTCTGATTAATAATTTTGCTATCGACCTTGGGATTTGGGAAGCGCCGGTGAAACTGGCACATAATCTCAATGGCACTTTGATTGGCATGGTGCATATCATGTTACCGTTTTTGGTGTTACCGCTCTATGCGGCTATGCGGCGGATAGACCGGCACGCGCTGCAGGCAGCGGCCAATTTAGGGGCAACACCGGTACAGGCATTTTGGCAGATTTTTGTACCGCTTTCATTGCCGGGCGTGGTGGCCGGTTCGCTGATCGTGTTTGTTTTATGCCTTGGCTTTTATGTCACGCCGGCGGTGCTGGGTGGCGGAAAAGTGATTTTGGTGTCGATGCAAATCACCGCTATTCTTGAAGACCAGTTCAATTGGGGGGCGGCAAGCGCGTTGGGAGTGGTCTTGTTGGTGTCAACCTTTGCCGTATTGCTTTTGGCTTCACGGTTTTTGAAGCTGGATAGTGTGATGTTTGGAAGGCGCTGATATGCAGTGGTGGAAATCAGCCGCAAGTGAAACCCAGATTACGCATGGCCAGCGGCTGTGGCTTTATTGCCTCGCCTTTATCATTATGTGTTTGCTGGTCATTCCGACCGTCATTGTCATTCCCATGTCGTTTTCAGACTCACAATATTTGGAATTTCCACCACAAAACTGGTCTTTGCGTTGGTATGATGAATATCTGGACACGCCACGCTGGATGAATGCCACGGCAACATCTTTCAAAGTCGCCACCTTGACCATGCTGGTGGCAACACCATTTGGCACCATGGCGGCTTATGGGTTGTTTGTGTCGGGTGGTCGGCTTGGCAAGATCGTGTTCTTTTTGTTAATGACGCCGATGATTGTGCCGGTCATTTTGATTGCGATTGGCACATTTTATGTGTTTGGCAAGATGGGCATTGTAAATTCGATTCTGGGGCTGGTTCTGGCCCATACGGTGTTGTCTGTGCCGATCGTGATGATCATCATCACATCAGCGTTACGCACCTATGATCTCAATCAGGAACGTGTGGCGCAAAGTCTTGGCTCAACAAGGTTCAGGGCGTTTTTTGAAATTACTCTGCCGCAATTAAAATTTTCGGTGCTGACGGCCGCATTATTGGCATTTTTGACATCTTTCGACGAAGTCATTATTTCGATATTTTTGTCAGGCGGTGGCAACTCGACGCTGACAAAGCAGATGTTCAGCGCATTGCGCGATTATATCGATCCCACAATTGCAGCCATTTCAACTTTGATGATTCTGTTGTCTACCGGCCTCATGCTTGGTTTACAGTTTTTTGGGGACAAAACAACTGAAGAGTAGTAACCGCCAATCCCAGAACCAAGGTCCGACGCGCAAGAGCCTACCTCTGGTATCCACCCCCACCCCCTAACAGACATCCCAATCTGACCGAGAAACGGCTGCAGTAACCCCGGTCCGTGGTCCACGGTCCATGGACCTTGGCTGTTAGCCAAACTGTTAGCCAAAATAAGGCGTTTGATCTTGTCCGTTATTTTGCTAAGCTATTGATTAAATTGAAAGTCAGGACTGAAATGGTACCTATGTAGGGTGTATGTTTCCCCAGTACAGCACCAATGCACATCTCACTGTTTGTACTTTCAATAGGTTACGTAATGGTGAGTCACTGTCAACAGGCACGATATGTACATCAGTTTGTACATCACCTATGGGGC
>CAJWSS010000077.1:0-7601 GCA_913045915.1 uncultured Alphaproteobacteria bacterium
GACTTCGAATCAGAAGGTTGGGCGTTCGAGTCGCTCTGGGACCGCCAGATTTTGAAAAGGGCTCAGTAAGGAACAGTGGGGAGATGAATGGCACGTTTCTCCCTGTTCTCGGCCGACGTTTCCGCCGGTCTCTAAACTTTGCAAGAACTTCAGGCGATAAATCACAAACTCGGAAAGATGTTATTAGGTCTTTGAGTAGACGATTCAGCCGACGCGCTTCACTTGCATAAGATTTTTTGGCCGGCGTCACCTTGGCTAGATAGTCACGAAATATGGAGGAAAGTGTGCAAGTCGCTAGCTGATAAACACCCGCTTCAAGGCGGTCCATCGCTAGCTCCTGAGCGCTAGCCCATGCTTTAGCTTCTTCCTGCCTGTTGAATGAACGGCTGCGATTTGGGAAGCCCAGGCGACGCACTTGCACCTGCCATTTGTCACCACGTTTTCTGATATTAGCCATAAAAACACCCCATCATTGTGACAGGGGTGTGACAGGACACGAATATCCCAAAAACCTATTTGCTGAAAACTTAAGGAAACCAAGTGGTGCCCGGGGGCGGACTCGAACCACCGACACGCGGATTTTCAGTCCGCTGCTCTACCAACTGAGCTACCCGGGCAAATCGCCGATCCTGTTTGGATGGGATTTAGTGAAGAGCGCGGCCCTTCGCTAGTGGATATAGCGGCTCATAAAGCAACTGTCCAGCCTGAATTCAACGAAAAACGCTAGCTACAGCAGGCCCCACCTAAATGGCACAGACGCTACCAGCCGCATGCCATTCGCACCGGGTCAACACCGCTTTTGGCGATTTGGGTATGGACCGGCGATATTGGCGCCAAGAGTTAAAAAATATAGACTGGCCCTGCCAGCGCTCTAGCCATGACCATCGTCTGGGTCTGGCACAGGCAGTTTACCTGATGCGGCCAATTCGGCATCAATAATACTATCATCCGCCGCATCAACAGCCGGGATTGCATACGCACCTTGAAACCACCGTCCGAGATCAATATCTGCGCACCGTTTTGAACAGAATGGACGCGTTTCATATATCGCTGGTGCGCCGCATGTGGGGCAGGGCTTGGCATGTGTTGATTTATCTTTGGCGTTGCCCATCATAGCGGTCCTGAACATCTGCTTTGTCAGCTTAATGCGTGGCGGCAGGCTTGTCGATAATATACGCCACCGTCGCCTTATCATCATTAAGACAGATATCAAGTGCCAGCGGTCGATTCAATGCCGCAACAGCCGCTTGGCCAGCGCCAGACAGCCAGCCAGCCATCGCCGCATTCACCGCGAGATGCACCGGCTTGAAAGCCGGGCGCATAGCGGCAAGCCGCAATCCAGCCAGCGCCGCTTGGGCCACATCATCCGCCATTATATCACTCAGCGTTGTCCGTCCATGAGGCCGCCATAATTCTAGCATGCCCCCGCGCGTCACACCGTAAATTTCAGGATTTTGTGGATCATCATCAAGGCCATTTTGTAATAGCGAACGGAATTTTTTATTTGCCGAACCTGCCCGTGGCACATCAATCATGATCGGGCCGGACATGCCGCGCAAACGAATTTGTCTGGCAATTTCAACAGCCGCTTCGCCAAACAAACCATCAAAACCATGATTTTGGATATCAGCATCAGCCCCATCAATATCAATCGCCCAGAGCGCATGGGTGCGCTGGCACCATAATCTACCGCCAGACGGCAAGCCCACCTCTGGCCGCATTGCCGCCGATAATGCCGCCTCAATCGCATCACTATGCGCATCGCCTATGGTGCAACTATGGTAAGAGGCATTTGGAACAAAACGGCAGGCACGTTGACGCAAATTACCGCCGCTATAGAGCATGCCGGGCATGGCCGGGTCACATCTGGCATACATGGCCTGCCAGTCAGTGACAAGCTCATCAAGGCTGGCCTGCAACTGGGCCCGGTCTATGGCTTTTGCTTGTCGCCGGACAATCACGCCAAACCCCTCTGGCACCCGCAATGCTGCCGCCAATTCACGCATCGCCGCCGCATCATCACAGCGGCGCGAGATCGTAACCGTTGACTGGCCCGGTAACACCACCAGTGTGGCGGTAACCAAACGGGCATCTAGCACCGCCTGCCATGCTTTGCCATGGCGCGGCGCGGCGGTAATAGTCACCACAGCAACAGCCCCAACGGCCACAGCCGACCGGTGGTTTTTTGGCAAGCGGATGCTAATGGCTGTCCCATCCGCCAACCGGCCTTGCGCGCGGTTTTGATTGGCAAACAGCTGTTCGATACGTGCCTGATGCACCGACCCTATCAAATCAGGCTGGTCATCCCGGCACAACCAGACATGCTGAACAAGACCCGCCGCGTCAAAAAATCCAATCCGTGTCTGTCCGGGGGCAGTTTCAGCAAAAATTTTATAGGACGTCATGGCCGCATGGCTGGCCGATAACCAGCCGTATCCAGTAGCGCTGTCACATCAAACAGGCTGAAGCCAACAATATTGGAATAAGACCCATTGATATGGCGGATATACCGCGCCGCAAACCCTTGAATAGCATAGCCACCCGCCTTGCCCTGCCAATCCCCTGCCGCCATTGCATCCGCAATATCATTTCCGCTTAATCGGCGAAATTTAACCTGGCTACACACCACCCGTACCAACAGCCTGCGGTCAGCCGTAATCAGCGCAATGCCGCCATAAACCCGATGTTGACGACCTGATAACAGGCGCAAACATGACTGGGCTGTATCAGCGGTTTCAGCTTTTGGCAAAATCCGCCGGCCACAGGCAACAACGGTATCACCAGCCAAAATCACCCCATCCTGCTGGGCGGCCACTGTTTCGGCCTTGGCGATGGCAAGGCGGCGTGCGTAGCTGGCTGGTAATTCACCTTTTTTGGGGGTTTCATCCACATCTGCCGCAGACACTAAATCGGGCTGAATGCCAATTTGCGCGAGCAAATCAAGGCGGCGCGGGGATGCCGAGGCAAGGACTAACTGCGGCTGAGACATAACAAATCACCTCCATGCAAAGATGACACAAAGGCTGCCTCATCTCTTGAGTGAAGCTGGTTACAGCGAGAAAAGCCGGCTATTTAAAGCGGAACGTGATACGACCCTTGCTGAGGTCATACGGTGTCATTTCAACATTGACACGGTCTCCCGCCAGCACCCGGATACGGTTTTTCCGCATCTTGCCACTTGTATGGGCAAGCACTTCGTGATCGTTGTCGAGTTTTACCCGAAACATCGCATTGGGCAGTAATTCCGCCACAGTGCCCGAAAACTCGATTACGCCTTCCTTGGCCATGAGACCCTTTCCATCTGATTACAGTGTCATAGACATGCGCAAAAACCACAAAAAGGTCAAGTGTTTCCTGCAATCTCTTTACCAAAATAGAGGCTAAGTTTACGGCGAATATCATCACGTACATGACGATATGCCCGCAACATTTCCTCTCGACTGCCGGTCAAATTTGCCAGATTATCCACTGGCCAATACAAGGTGTCACAATCCATATTCTGGGTCAGGGCGCGCGCCGCGTCATGCGCCTCTGGCGAAAAGGAAATTATCACATCATAAAAGCCAGAATCCAGATCATCAAAAGACTTGGGCTCATGCGCACTCATATCAAGGCCAATTTCTTGCATAACCGCCGTGGCAAACCCGTCTTGAATGCCCGGTGTCACCCCGCATGAATCAACAAATACCTTGCCGGGAAAGGCATGTTTTACCATGGCTTCGGCCATTGCCGAACGCACGGCGTTAATGTTGCAGGCAAATAATATGGCCCCGACCTGGCCACCCGCATTAGCAGGCACATTATCACCACTATCTGCATCACTCATCTCGTTCTACCCCTCACTTGGACTGCAATACACAGATCAAAGTAAATAATCGTCTGGCGGTCTTGAAATCTGTCATCACCTTGCCGTCAAGCCGCGACTGCAATAATTCCGACCCTTCATTGTGTAAAGCGCGCCGCCCCATATCAATGGCCTGAATTTGCGATGGTGATTTGGTACGAATGGCATCGTAATAGGTGTCACAAACATGAAAATAATCACGAATAACCCGCCTTAATGGGCCCATCGCCATAAAGAACTGGGCTATTTCAACATCATCTGCATTGCGAATATCAAAATGCACATGCCGTCCTTCGATCTTTAAATACAGATGAAACGGCCCGGCATGTTGCGGCACATCAAACTGATTTTCTTCTAAAATATCATATATGGCGATGGCGCGTTCTTGTTCGGCTTCGGCAGACCGGCGCGGACCCGCCGCATCGTCAAGTTCTATCTTGACCAGCCGCTCCGCTTTCTGATTGTCACCTGCCCCCGCCATAGTCCGCCTAATGATTCATACGTATACGCATCGATAGTGCATGCGCACCCAGCCCTTCGGCATCCGCCAGTGCCACACCAGCCGGCGCAATCTGTGCAAAACTGCTAGCATCACATGACACCATGGTGGTGCGCTTCATAAAATCGGCAACCCCAAGCCCGGATGAAAACCGTGCTGTGCGCGCTGTTGGCAAAACATGATTGGGTCCAGCAACATAATCGCCAATCGCCTCTGGCGTGTAGCGACCAAGAAAAATCGCACCCGCATGGGTGATTTTTTCTGCCCATTCCTCGGCGTTATCAAGCGCAAGTTCAAGATGCTCAGCGGCAATCCTGTCGGCAATCGCCGGCATTTCATCCATATGCGGCACGGTAATGATGGCCCCGTTATCCTGCCATGACTGACCCGCCACCGCCGCCCGGTCAAGCGTTGGCAACATGGCGCTAACCGCCTTATCAACAGCATCAGCAAAGGCCGCGTCATCGGTAATCAGGATTGATTGGGCGGCCTCGTCATGTTCGGCTTGTGACAGCAAATCAGCCGCAATCCACGCCGGGTCATTATGCGCATCAGCGACCACCAGAATTTCGGACGGCCCAGCAATGCTATCAATACCAACCTGCCCAAACACTTGACGTTTCGCCGCCGCCACAAAGGCGTTGCCCGGACCAACAATCTTATCAACCGGGGCAATCGTCTGGGTGCCATAGGCAAGTGCCGCCACCGCCTGCGCCCCACCAATGCGCCAGACTTCGGTTACGCCGGCCAGTGCCGCGGCCGCCAGCACCAACTCATTGACGTCCCCATCACGCGCCGGCACCACCATCACCCGCCGTTTGACCCCAGCGACCATCGCCGGTATCGCATTCATCAACACTGATGACGGATAAGCCGCCTTGCCGCCCGGCACATATAAACCAACCGCATCAACCGCTGTATGCCGCATGGCGAGTTCCACCCCAGCTTCGTCGGTATAGGCAAAGCCGTTGGGGCGCTGTTTTTCATGAAATGCCTGAATACGGGCCGCCGCCAATTCTAGCGATTGTCTAAGATCATCATCCAAACCATCAAGCGCGGCCTGCAACATATCGGCAGATAGTGCCAACTCGGCAACGGATCCAACCGCTAGACCATCATATTTAGCGGTGAATGCCAGCAAGGCATCGTCACCCCGTCCACGGATATCGGCAATGATGCCCGCCACCGCATCATGCACATCGCTATCAGCCTCGCGTTTACTGCCAAGCAAACGCTCAAATGCGTCCAAAAAATCAGCTGAGGCAAAATTTAACCGCTTGGCCATGATATCTGTCACACTTCATTCGTGGTTCGGCAGATCGTGATTACAGATCATGCCGGGGCTGTAAATTGGTTGGGCGGCCACTATCAAGATCACCAAGAACAATGTTGATTTGTTTTGTTATCAGGCGCATTGATGGGCCACCAGAAAAACTAAATTCCATGATACAACCACTATTTTGTTGTGGCATGGACACCGGCTTTAGGGCAAGAAGGTTGAAAAAGGCATCACGCCAATCTTTTGGCCAGTGCCGCTTTTGCACCCCAGTGACATGATTGATGCGCACCCCGCATAGTGCCCGCTCATGCACCGCACCCCCATTGCTGTCATTCATATCAGCCAGCGCCGGCCGTTCCCAACAAAAGCGGTTGGCAACAATCATAAAACAGTCATGTTGCGCATCATAATGCATATCGGCACCAGCAATGATCGCGTCTTGCAACAACGTTGAGACCACTTCGAGGTCAGCCTCATCCTTGGCCACTAAGCGCAATGATTCTGCTTGATCAGTCTGCATGGTTATGTCCTGACCCGGCGAAGCTGCGCCCCGCAATTGCCCAATTTTGTCTCAAGATCGCTATAGCCGCGCTCAAGATGATAAATGCGGCTCACAGTGGATGTGCCGGGCGTTGCCAATGCCGCCAGCACCAGTGATACCGAAGCGCGCAAATCAGTGGCCATGACCGGTGCCGGGGTCAAGCTTTTGCGCCCTCTGACCATAGCCGTTCCCCCATTAACCCGAATATCAGCGCCCATACGCAATAATTCCGGAACATGCATAAACCGATTTTCAAAAATAGTCTCTGAAATCTGCGACGACCCATCGGCAATACACATCATCGCCATGAATTGCGCCTGCAAATCTGTCGGGAAGCCGGGGAACGGGTCAGTGGTGATATCGACCGCGTATGGTCTGTCTTTAGCAACAACATGGATCGTGCCGTCGGTTTCGATGACGCTGGACCCGGTATCACGCAAAACCGCCAGCAGCGCGTCAAGATAGCGTGCGCGCGTACCTTTCAGCAAAAGATCACCGCCGGTCATCGCTGCTGCAATCGCAAACGTACCGGCCTCGATCCGGTCTGAGATAACCGTGTGGCTGGCCCCATGAATTTGATCAACACCATCGATCGTCAGGCAGTCAGTGCCGGCCCCGGTGATGCGCGCGCCCATTGCATTGAGACAGGCGACAAGATCGCCAATTTCAGGTTCACGCGCCACATTGACAAGCTCGGTCTGCCCTTTGGCCAAAACCGCCGCCATCAGCGCATTTTCTGTGGCGCCAACCGACACCATCGGAAATACAACCCGATTGCCAACAAGACCCGCCGGCGCCCGCGCCTGAATATACCCATCTGCTAATTCAACCACCGCACCAAGCATCTGCATAGCTCGGATATGCAAATCAACCGGCCGGGTGCCGATCGCACAGCCGCCTGGCAGCGACACCCGCGCCGCACCATAACGCGCCAGTAACGGTCCTAGAACCAGCACCGAGGCGCGCATTTTGCGGACAAGATCATACGGCGCGTCAAAAACATCGGCGGGGCCGGTCATCGAGACGGTTTCATCGGTCCGGTCCAAACAAATACCATGATGCCGCAAAAGCTGTTCCATCAGCACTGTATCAGCCAACGCCGGCACATTTTTCAGGGTCAGCCTGTCATCCGTCATCAGCCCCAATGCCAACAAGGGAAGGGCCGCATTTTTGGCACCGCTGATCGTGATCTCACCGCAAAGTGGCGCACCGCCGGTAATTTCCAAACTATCCATGAGGCGTGAGGCCTTTGTCTTTTGACGAAATACAAGGTGACAGGTAAACCGGTGTTGTATCTCTCATCAGGAACCTGCCTCTGACGTATCACCACCGTTCGGGTTAGCCAAGCCGTCAGATGCGGCGCGGCGCGCGGTTTGTTGGCGACGCGCTCTGGCTTGCACCTTACGGCGATGCAAATTTTCGCGCAACGCTGTGGCAA
>CAJWSS010000078.1:0-7478 GCA_913045915.1 uncultured Alphaproteobacteria bacterium
AGATTTTGCATATATTCGGCCAGATTTTGCCATGGCGCAAGTTCTGCATTTGCATCCGCAATCATGCGGTGTGCCGCCTGCCTTGCTTCCTCTAACCCCATCAACGCGACAAATCCAGCTTTTCCCCGATTTGCATCCTGACCTGCTGGCTTGCCCATGACGCTGGCATCACCAGCATAATCAAGCAGATCATCAGCAATCTGAAAGGCCAAGCCCAAATGCTGGGCAAACGAAGTTTGTGCGGCAAGCAATTTTGGCGATGCGCCGCCCACGATACCGCCACAAATGACCGCGCACGACATCAACGCGCCGGTTTTCATCATCTGCATCTGCTGGGTCTGGCGAAGATCAAAATCTTTTTGTTCAGCCTGCAAATCCAACATCTGACCACCCGCCATGCCCTGCATGCCTGCGGCTTTGGCAAGTGTGGCAACAAGCTGGATGCGGATTGCCGCGTCACTATGTGTCCGAGGATCAGCCAAAATTTCAAAGGCCATCGTCTGCAAGGCGTCACCTGCCAAGATCGCCGTTGCCTCGTCAAATTCTATATGACAGCTTGGCTGTCCGCGTCTGGTGGCGGCATCATCCATCGCTGGCAAATCATCATGCACCAACGAATAGGCGTGCAAACATTCGATTGCGGCGGCGGTGCGCAACATCGCCTCTGACGGGGCCATATCTGTTTGCGCACCCATGGCCATGCGCGCGGCACCAAATACCAAAGCCGCCCGCATACGTTTGCCCCCATTCAACACACCATAAGCCATTGCGTCACGAAGGAGCGTGGCGGGCCCGTCTGTTTGGTCTAACAGCGTTTTGATATATGATTCACAAGCTGACGCATCATCGCCTAGCTGGACTAAAAACCCATCCATTGTGTCTGTCAGGTTTCATCAGCGTCAAAGGCAGATGCATCACGCGGCGGGCCGCCGGCTTCGGGAATCTTTATTTTCTCCACCTTCATGCGCGCTTCTTCAAGGCGGGCCTGACACAGGGTTTTTAATTCAGTGCCACGCTCAAAAGCACTGATGGCGGCATCAAGCGACACTTCGCCGCGTTCCAGCGAGGCGACAATGCCCTCAAGTTCCTTCAACGCATCTTCAAAACTCAGCGTTGCTGTTTGCTTGTTCTGATCTGTTCTGTCGTTCATCCTGCCCAAAGCCTATCTGTTGAGATAGGCCCTAGGTTATTCGTCCGACAGCGTGGTTGCAATGGATTTCACCATTTCCGAAATACGTTTTCGAACGATTGGCTTTTCGATTGTGTAGTAGGTGCGCACCAATTCCAATGTTTCACGCCGGGCCATCGGGTCGCGTAATTGATCGCCGTAGCCATCAAGAACTTCACCAGCACGGCTCACACAACGCGGTGAACTCTTCATTGTATCTTGTGACATATCATCGAAAAAATAACTTATAGGTACATCTAAAATCTGGCTGATATCCCACAACCGTGAGGCGCTGATTCGGTTTGCACCGCGTTCATATTTTTGCACTTGCTGAAAGGTGATATTTAATTCTGTGCCGAGTTGTTCTTGGCTCATGCCAAGTAATGTTCGCCGTAAACGCACTCTTTTCCCAACATGCATATCAATAGCGTTGTTGTTGGTAATTCTGAAATTGCGTTCCATGCTGCCTTCAGTTGAAATTACCATTTAGACCGTTCCTCTAACCGAATTGCATAATATATGGTTATCTGCAGGGGCCATGTCGCACCTGCCTTGATAGGCAGTGTACACCGCTTTAATAAAATCCAGACAATCCAGATGATACAGATGGTTAGATAGTGTCGAGCGCCGCCAGCAAGGCATGCGCAATACCGCGCTCAAAAGTCGAGTGGCCAGCCTCATCAATCATTTGAAGCCGGGCGTTTTTGCCCCATGCAAGGGCTAGTTTTTGTGCGGTAAATGGCGGGCAAATCACATCGTGACGGCCTTGAATAATATGCGCTGGCAAATGCTTTATTCGATCAATATTAGACAGAATATGGGCATCTGGCATGAAACACTGATGCCGAAAATAATGCGCCTCAATCCGTGCCATGCTCAGCGCCGCCGTACCGC
This sequence comes from uncultured Alphaproteobacteria bacterium, assembly GCA_913045915.1. Taxonomy (GTDB): domain Bacteria; phylum Pseudomonadota; class Alphaproteobacteria; order Puniceispirillales; family Puniceispirillaceae; genus UBA3439. Next base: position 2,063 of record CAJWSS010000078.1, read on the forward strand.
TCATATGACGGCTACCGGCACGCAATGTTGAACAAGATGTCTCATAGGATGCCCAGCGATCAGCGGCCGGCTGATAAATAGCCGGATTGTTGCTGGTCAAACGCTGGTAATAAGCGGTGAGTATATCATCACGCTCATTTTCAGGGATGAAGGAAATAAATCGTTCGTGGGCCTCTGGAAAAAACCGCCCCATATCGTGCAGAAACCACGACACTTCATCTGCCGTACCCAAAAAAATACCACGCAAAATCAAGCTTTCGACATGTTCTGGATAAGCAATCGCATAGGCCAGTGCCAAAGTGCTGCCCCATGACCCGCCAAATAAAATAAATTTGTCTACCCCAAGATGATGCCGCAATGCCTCAATGTCGCCGATCAACGCGTCTGTAGTGTTCGACTCGATAGACGCAAAAGGACGCGATTGGCCAGACCCACGCTGATCAAATAAAACACAGCGAAACCGATCTGGGTTAAAAAGCCGCCGATGCGACGGTGCAATGCCAGCGCCGGGACCGCCATGCAAAAACAAAATTGGTCGGCCTGTCTGTTTTCCGCATTCCTCAAAATACAGATCATGCCCATCACGAGCTAGCCGGCCGGTGTGAAACGGCAACACCGCCGGAAATAAATCATGCTCTTGAATAAATGCATTCATCATGCGCTTATGGTCTCACCGCCCGATTTTGGCATTGGTGTGTTTGTAAGGGTTCTACCACATCAAGTCTAAAAGCAAAACGGGCAGCCACGCCGCCCGCTCAACTCATCCAATTTACCAAGATTTTGCCAAGACCAACCGTCTGGGCGACTAGGCAGCGTCCATCAGATCTTCAAGCCGAAGCGCCGCCACATCCTGATCAATTTTTTCGATGGCGGCAAATTCACGCGCCAGCCGTTCCAGTGCGGCCTGATACATCTGCCGTTCTGAATAGGATTGTTCCGACTGATTTTCCCGGCGATGCAAATCCCGCACGACCTCAGCGATTGAGACAGGATCGCCAGATTTGATCTTTGTTTCATATTCCTGCGCCCGGCGTGACCACATCGTACGCCGCACTTTGGCTTTGCCCTGCAGCGTGGTGATCGCCTGTTCCATTTGGCGTTTTGAACTCAATGTACGAAGCCCCAGGCTTTTGGCCTTTTCCATGGGAACCCGCAATGTCATGCGGTCCTGTTCAAATCGCACAACCAGCATTTCCAATGTTGTGCCAGCAACTTCACGTTCTTCCGTGCCTAAAATCCGTCCGACCCCATGCGTTGGATAAACAACAAAGTCACCTTCTTCGAATGCGGTTTCACTTTTTCGTGCCATTGTATTTTCCTTACTGCTGCCAATCGGCCACATATCACCGGTCAATCTACACTAAAAACGGATCAGCCGGCTGTGTTCAGGCGGCGTTTTCAATGCGATCAGAGCCAAAAAAACCCTACACCAAACGCAGGAGCTGGGATTGGCAGGTAAAGTGTCCAGACGATTTACTGTCTACTATAACTTAGCATAGCCGATTTTATAGCAAAAAACAATTGGCTAGCAATTTATGGGCATCACCGGGTCGCTTGGGCGGCACCCTAGGCGCCGGCACCAGGCGCTTTGGAGAAATATTTTTCGTATTTTCCAGTCTCGTCACGCATTTTGTCAGCATCCGGCATGGCATCAATTTTTTGGCCTATATTTGGCCAGATTTCAGACATATCCCGGTTTAATGCCAGCCATTTTTCTGCCTCTGGCTCAGAATCAGGCAAAATCGCCTCTGGTGGGCATTCTGGCTCACACACGCCACAGTCGATACATTCATCAGGGTGAATCACCAGCATATTTTCACCCTCGTAAAAACAATCAACCGGACAGACTTCAACGCAATCTGTATATTTACAATTGATGCAATTATCGTTGACGATATAGGTCATGTGCGTTCCGATCTCCTCATGCTGGCCGAAACCATCGGTTCGTATAACATTATTTGGCGTGTGTAACGCCGTCACTGATGTATCGCAAAAATAGCTATCCGGCAAGACCGAGGCGTTGGCGGGCACGTTTGGCCGCCAAACCAGATTCGACATCATCGACAAACAGCAAACCCGCCAGACGGCGCATCAATTGCGACTCATGACTATCAAGATTGCCGTCCGCCAGCACCACCAACCACACCATCTCTAGAATCACTGACCGGTCTGCAGCATCGGTATCATTGCGGATATGCCGCGTTAGGCTGTGGATTTCGATGCGGTCATCATGTGACGCCACTGATTCATCCAGCATCGCGCTCGCCTCATCTGCCGCTAGGTCAAGCTGTGTCACAAGCATATGCCGGATATGCGCATATTCAGCATGGTCAATTTCACCATCTGCCATAGCGGCCTCTACCAAAAGCGCGGCAACCGTGCGGGCAAGTTTGGTTTCATCTTCAGCAATGGCAGTATTTTGTGACGTAAAATCTTTCATCCATGTTGAAATCTGGGTCAGCATGCTAATCCTCAATATCTAATAATCCAGCCTTCAGCCGGTCAGTTTCACGGCGTTGCCGCTTTGTCGGGCGGCCATCACCAGCCTGCCGATTTTCAAACGCGGGCAGAGGTGATGAGTCTTTGCGTTCTGTTGCCGGTTCATTCGGCGCCAGATCATCAAAAAGCAAGGCAGCTTCTGGGGCCGGGCCGCGGCGTGAACCCAGCGCCTTTATCCGCACAACGCGGACCCGCGTCCCCTGACTGAATGTCAGCACCTGACCGCATTTTGCTTGCCTATGGGGCTTTGACATCACCTCGCCATCAAGACGAAACCGCCCATTCGATATGGCTTTAGATGCCAGTGCCCGGGTTTTGAAAAACCGCGCATACCACAGCCATTTATCAAGTCTTAGCCCGGTCTCATTAGTATCATCGTTCGGCACTGCCATGCCCATCATCAATTTTTGAGCTTCAGCCCGGCCAATACGGCAAATGGGGAGTCCGGATTTGGTTTGGCCGCATGTTTGGGCGATGCGTTTTGCTTACCGCGTGATGCCGCAGCGGATGTTTTTGATCGGTGGTGTGCTTTACCAGCCCCAGCACGGGCACCTGCATCGCCGGAACGCGGCGTGTTGTTGGTTCGTTGCCGGTTCTTCCCCGCTGGCGCTTTTCGTTGTTTTTCAAAAATCTGAATGGCTGGCTTGGTTGGGTCCTCGACAGGCTCTTCACCCACCACATGGCAACCAAGATCAAGTAGCATCAACCCCATTGCCTCTCGCGTCGCACCAGCCAGCGACAACATGTCTTCAGTAATTTTAAACTGACCTGCGCGCGCGGCTGTACGTACCAGCATGGCAACCCGTTCAACCATATCCACACGCATGACACGCTGGCCCAAACGGCGATAGCCAATGGCCAGCCAGTATAAATCAGGCACATCAGCAATTGCATCAATGGCGACCCGGCCAGCTGGTGGCGGCGCACCGTCAAAAAACGCGCCTTCATGAAGCGACCACAAAAGGCTACGCAAATGAATTTGCGCAGGCTTTAGCATTTCGGGCATATAAACCGTCTCAACACCAAACCGCAGACCTAAACGCGCCAGAATCGGTTTGTCAGTTTCATGCATATTGCGCGCAAGATGGGCAATTTCCGATGTCGGCACCGACCCGAGACGCTCAAACACAATATAGGCAATGCCTTTGGCGGCGCCGGTTAAGCTGGCTGGCATGGCGGGCTGATCTGACACAGCTGTGGTGGTTTCAGCCGCCGCATCTGCATTGCTCTTATTGGCATTATCATCCAAGCCATCGGCCTCAATTTTCGTCGTCTGATCTGGCATTTTTGCATCTGTTGCCGGTGCTGGGTTGGCTTGATCCGGCGTTGCCAGAATTGTCAGCCGCCCCAAAACAGCCGTGATATGCGCCGCTAGAAAACTGGCAAGGCGCGCCTGCATCCGCTGGGTCTGGTCAATTGAGAGCAAATCGCTACTCGCAAGGTCTGCCCGCGGCATATAGAGCGAGTCTCCTTTGACAAGCTGTGCAACGGCGGCTTCGCGCCACCAAACAATGCCCTTTTCGTCAATTTGAAAAGCCGCATCTGCAGATGCCACAAAGGCCTGAACGCGCCGTTCAATTTCCTCGGGAAGACCGCGACGTGCGGCCGCTAGTATCGTGGCTTTTTCCTCACCATCGGCAAGCGTTGGGTTAAAAATAAATCCAGTTAACTGACCAACTTCCTCGCCCTCAACCAGGACGGTTCCGTCATCTTTTACAGAAGCAATCAAATTTTTCGTTTCCTTGAGCTTTCGACTTAAATGCGCTGCACGTTTATCAACAAAACGTTCCGATAATCTTTGATGCAGGCGATCGGACAATTTATCTTCGATAAACCGGGCCCGAGTCTGCCATTCAACAGGCGTATCTGTCCAGTCTGAACGGTTGGTGATATAGGTCCATGTGCGGATATAGGCAAGCCGGGTCATCAATGTATCTAAATCACCATCAACCCGATCAAGCTGTTGGATCGCACGTGCCACCGTGTCTTTTGCCAAAACGCCATTGGAAACCAGCGCCATATAGATACCTGCCAGCAGGTCATAATGACTTTCGTGCAAACTCTGCCGAAAATCGGGAATTGACGCCACCTCCCATAACAGCCTGACATCACCAGCTCCCTGCACCGCGGCGCGCACCTCTTTACGACCAGCAAGCGCAATCAGTGCTTGATGATCAAGCGCGTCCCCCTTGCGAAATAGAAATGGCAAGGGTGGCGGTGCTTCCAACGATTCAATCAACAGGTCAATCGAACCAAAATTCAGATCACGATTGCGCCAATAAAATGACCGAAGTGGTGCAAACCTATGCTGTTCGATTGCCTCGATAACCTCTGGCTCCAGCACCCGGCACCCATCGGTTACACCAAAGGTGCCGTCTTTGACATGGCGGCCCGCACGACCGGCAATTTGTGCCATTTCTGCGGGGGATAATTTTCGCATATGACGGCCATCAAATTTAGTATCTGCCGCCAGCGCGACATGGCCTAAATCCAAATTCAGCCCCATGCCGATAGCGTCTGTTGCGATCAAAAAATCAACATCACCATTTTGATAGAGATCAACTTGTGCGTTGCGCGTGCGCGGGCTTAGCCGCCCCATCACCACCGCCGCACCCCCACGTTGCCGCCTGACAAATTCAGCGATTTGATAGACATCTGACGCACTAAACGCCACCACAGCGCTACGCCGCGGCAGTCTGGTTAATTTTTTTGGACCGGCATAAACAAGCTGTGACATGCGCTGTCTGAATTCAAACCGCGCATCCGGCAACAAAGCTTTAAGAAGCGGCGCCGCGGTTTCGGCCCCCAGCAACATGGTTTCAAAAGCCCCACGCGCGTGCAGAATTCGGTCAGTGAAAATATGTCCTCGTTCACGGTCACCAGCCAATTGGACTTCATCCACCGCGACAAAATCAAA
>CAJWSS010000079.1:0-7399 GCA_913045915.1 uncultured Alphaproteobacteria bacterium
GACTACAAGCAGCGAACATGACCAAGGCCAACGTGACCACCCGGCAGAAATGGCACATGCATCAGCCGACCCCGAGACGCGCATACGTGGTGACGACATGGCCAGTCATGATAGGGGCGTTCCTGAAATGGCTGGTCACGAAATGGTGCCACAAAGTGACTATGAGAAACTGGAAGCACGGCTTCAGGAGTTGGAAGAGCAGATCAGAAACCAGCAACGTGACCTACATACATTATTGCAAAAATTACGTGACATCACCGCCAAGAGTCAGGCCGCGGCCAAACCAAAAAAAAGCAAAGGCGCTAAAAAATGGTTACTGGGGGGCGTGCTGTGCGCACTTGGTCTAGGCGCGGTTTATTACGGTCCTGGCGTTGAGACGATCACTGCCGCTTTCTATCACCTGACTGGCTTGATGGTGGCATTGGTTGACACGCTGGCCAGCAAAATTTAACGAGACACGCTATGGCTGAAATTGAGGCTGAACAGCAAAAACCAAAGAAACGCCTGTCGCTGTCTGGACTGTTTCTGCCACTGCTGATTGGCGCAACAATCAGCATTATTGTGGTGTTTTTTGTTGTTGGCTATATCAGCCTGACAGAACCGCCGCCCCCGCCTGAAGACATTCATAGCCTGATGAATAAAAAGCAGCAGGAAGACGCGGCAACGCCAGCTGATAACAGCACCGAAAATGCCCCAGAAATGGTGGTGAATGAGGACGGCACATTTGACTTCGCCCAATACCGGTATTTTTCCTTTCCCCTGCCCTTTGTGGTTAATTTTGCCGATGGCAATGGCATGATGACGGTAGAAATTGCCATTGCCACCTATGAAACAACATTGCGCGGCGAACGGTTGATCGAAAAACTGACAACTTTCACACCAAAAATGCGCTCAGCCATCAATCTGGTTCTTGCTGAACAAATTCATGATGCGGTGAATACGGTGGCGAAACGTAAAGCGCTGGAGAAACGGTTACTTGCCACCATAAAACCAGTGATTGACGGCACCAACCCAGAACGACCAAGCGGCATCACCGATCTGTATTTTACCAAATTTGTGATTTCTAATACGCGTTAATGCGTCGCCCCAGCAAATGACAGCACCAGCGTTTCAAACGCCTCATTTTCTTCAGGCGATAGCAGAAGTTCCGCTTTGGCACCATCCTGCCGTTGATAATGCACAGCCTCTTGTGGGAATGACCACCGCATTTCAACACGGTTATGGCGTGTAACGCGAAAATCAATCTGGATATTTAATGGTGCGAATAGATGAGATACGCGCCGCTGAAAATCAGCCACGTCATAAATCTTGATATTTTTTGGAAAGACAACAGACCGTTCTATGCCTGCTTGGTCAATAGCTGTCTGGCCAAGCTGTTGATTTGACTCAGCTTCACCTAAATCGAGTGATAATTGTTGCGGAACAATTTGCTGTTGCGACGCCAAATGCACTTAATCAACCCACCATCTTGGTTAGGATCAGTTGTGGATAAGTTACAGTAAAAGTACGATTCGGTCAATTATTTCTGTATCTTAGAAATAATCAAAGCTGTGGATAATTAACTTGCCAAAAAGGCCGCCAACTGCGTCAAAAGATTATGACCAGACGGGAAGAGCAAAAACCAGCCAATGCCAAAAACCGCCAAACATCCATAAAACAGCCATTTTGATCGCCGCAATGTTTTACGGGCTGGCTTCGGTGCGTCTGGTGTCATGGTGCGCGCCACATCTGCCATCAATGTCTTTAAATCGGCGATATGGCGTTGGGTTTTGCTGTTGGTCGCTACCGCGCTATCGAGGCGTGTGATAAACGCTGTCATTTGTACGGCACTGGCATAGGACAGAGCTGGGGTTAGGGTTGCGTCACCGGTGCGTTTCTTTTTTTGAAAAAACGTAAATTCTTGCGGCATGCCACGGTCTAGCATGTCAGGTGCGGCGCTTGCCTCATGGACAACAGGCATTGCTACGGCAACGTCATCATTCACAGCATCCCCATTGTGGGGCTTGATCTCATCATTTGATGGCATGGGCGACATCATCCCTTAATTCATGTCCAATGCTAATTTAGACTGGATTGATGTGCAATTTTTTTGCCAAGCCTATACCAGCGCACAACAAAGAGATAATAGCCCAAAAAACTTTGGCTCTGGCGGTATCACCAGCCCATTGCCAGCTGTCTTATAACGGCCGGAACACTTGCAACCAATGATTGGTCGTATAGCCGCGGTGATAAATGCCAAATTTTGGCAAATCAGCCACCCAGTCATTAGGATCAGCCCAGCTATCAGCTTCTTCGGCGTCATGCATAGCCGTTTGCCGACGGGGTTGGTGCTGTTGCGGCGCGCCCATATCTTGCTGGATTTTCAATAATTCATTCATCATTGCCGTTAAGGTAACGACATGAATTCAGATTATCTTAATGCGCTTGTTCAATTTGCCTTGCAAACCAGCACAAACCGTGTCTGCCAAACAGATATGAAAAATAGTCAGCCTTGTGAGGGCTATTTATCTGCCAGCAAAGGGGCTTTTGAAATCCAGCCGCCGCCAAGCAAAATATCAGCATTTTCTGCATCATAGAGCGCCGCGGCCTGACCGGCGGCGATGCCAAATTGTGGCTCATCAAGCAGGATGATGGCGGGGGCCAATTGTGGGCGGTCACAATAAATACGCGCAGGTGCCGCTAGCGCAGTGTTGCGCAATCGTGCCAGCACCCGGCTCCCATCTTCAGGCTGTCCGTTGATCCAGTTCACGTCATGTAAATGCACTTCGCGGCAGGCCAAAGCCGCTTGCGGCCCGACAAGCACGGTGTTGCTGTCAGCATCAATACCAACGACATATAACGGCCCCTCTGACTCATCAGCATCTTTGCGTCCGCCAATGCCCAGCCCACGACGTTGGCCAATTGTATAATCAATAACGCCATTATGCCGGCCCAATATTGTGCCATCTAGATGCCGGATATCGCCCGCATCGACCGCCCCGGGCCGCAACCGCCGGACAACATCACCATAGCGGCCATTCGGAACAAAACAGATATCTTGGCTATCTGGCTTTTCGGAAACTGCCAGCCCATGACGCCGCGCCAAATCGCGGGTTTCGTCTTTGCTCATACCGCCAAGCGGAAATCGCAGATAGGACAGTTGCTCAGCCGTTGTGGCAAACAGAAAATAGGACTGGTCTTTGGCTGGGTCAGCCCCCCGCGCCAACGCCAGCCCGTGGTCTGTTTCAAGGCGTTGCACATAATGCCCGGTGGCCAGACAATCGGCACCAAGCTCACGCGCTGTTGCCAATAAATCGGTGAATTTCACTGTTTGATTGCATCTGACGCAAGGAATGGGCGTTTCCCCGCGCAGATAGCTATCGGCAAAATCCTGCATGACCTGATCATGAAACCGGCTTTCATAATCAAGAACATAATGCGGAATACCAAGCCGGGCTGACACCGTGCGGGCGTCATGAATATCAATGCCTGCACAGCAAGCACCTTTGGCCTGCACCGCAACTCCATGGTCATAAAGCTGCAAGGTGATTCCAATCACTTCATAGCCCTGATCATGAAGCAAAGCGGCGGTCACTGATGAATCAACCCCACCCGACATGGCCACAACAACGCGCGTATCTGCCGGGGCTTTGGCAAACCCCAGCGAGTTCAACAGCGGGTCGCCGGTTGCCTCCCTTTTGGACTTGGCAGTGTGCATCAATTCATTTGATCCTATTTTGTCAGAAGCGGTCTAGAGGTCTTCAGGAATTGTTACCTTCAACCCATCGAGATCGTCTGACATCTCGATCTGGCATCCCAATCTGGATGTTTCGCTCAGCCCGAATGCTAAATCAAGCATATCAACTTCATCTTCGCTTGGTGCGCCAGTCTTTGGAAACCAAGCCGGATCAACAATGACATGACAGGTTGCGCAAGACAAGCATCCGCCGCAGGTCCCCTCGATACCCAGATTAGCATCACGGCCAGCTTCCATAACCGTGGTGCCATTTTCAACAGCGATCGTATGCTCGCTTCCATCCGGCTTGACAAAAATAATATTTGGCATGGTTTCACACACTCCTGCTAATGCTCTCATTAGTGGGCCGCCTGCCGCCTTACCCACTGGTCAAAACGCCACTAAAAAACAGCTGGCGCTATAGTTTAATTGCTTTTTTTGTATAGACGCACAAACACATCTGCAACTGTTTCAAAATCAGCCTGTTTTGTTGCCCAGCCGCCAGACACACGGATGGCATGTGCCGACGCCACGCCTGCGCCCATGGCATTTAATACATGGCTATTCTGCACTTTACCAGATGAACAGGCCGCCCCGGCGCTCACCGCAACACCAGCAATATCAAACGCCATAACCATGGTTTCAGCCGTTTTTGGTCCAGCCGCGATACAGCTTGTATTGCCCAGCCGTGGTACCGATTTACCAAAAATCTGCGCTGATGGGAGCGCCGATATGACATGGTCTTCAAACGCATCGCGCCAAACTGCCATTTCAGTATAATGCGCGCGATCACCGACAGCGGCGGTGGCAGCGGCGCCGAACCCGGCAATGCCAATTAAATTTTCTGTGCCGGAGCGGCGCCCCTGTTCTTGCCCGCCGCCTTTAAGCAGGCTCGACAACGCGCACCCCGGCTTTACCAGCAATGCCCCAACGCCAGCTGGACCGCCAATTTTATGGGCTGACAGGCTGGCATACCCAATGCCTGATCCAGAAAAATCTATGCTGTGTTTGCCAAAAATTTGGACCATATCACTATGCAGCACGATACCGGCTTCTGCGGCAATTTGCGCAATATCATCCAGCGGTTGCAATACACCCGTTTCATTATTCGCTGCCATGATTGATATCAAACTCGTCGCTCGGTCTGCGTCTGGAACGGCCATCACATGGCGGCGTAAATCATCACAATCAACGCGTCCATCTGGCAACACTTTGACAAAGCTTATATTGGGATGCGCGGCGCGCACCGAGTCATGCTCTATCTTTGATGTAATGATATGGCGATAGTGACTAAGAACAAGATTATTTGCCTCGGTACCGCCGCTGGTAAAAACAACATCGCTGGCCCGGCATCCGGCAAGCCCAGCCACCGCCATGCGCGCATCTTCAACGCGCAACCGTGCGGCGCGGCCAAATCCATGCACCGAAGATGGGTTTGCCGGCGGACCCATCGCCTCGTGCATGGCGTTCATGGCCGCTTCGCGCAATGGCGCTGTGGCATTATTATCAAGATAGAGCGGCGGCACAGACATCATTGGCGGGGTTTGGTTTATGTGGCTCAGCTTGTTGATTTGCCGCGGCGCGGTGTCGATTTTACGGTTGATTTTCTTGCCGCTGATGAAACAGCTGCACTTGCCAATTGATCTTCAAGTGCGTCAAGGCGGGCCCGTTGGCTTTGCACCTCGTCAACAAGCGCCGCAATGGTCCGTTCGCGTGGGTCACTCTCGCGATCATCCGGCATTGCATAGGGGCTGAAATTTGCAGTTGCCGGGCTTGGCACTGTGGTTTTTGTCATCTGCCGGGCTGGCACACCAACCACGGTGGCGCCTTCTGGCACATCTTTGGTCACAACCGAATTGCCGCCCACCCGGGCGCAACGATGCACGGTGATTGGCCCTAAAATTTGCGCACCAGCCCCGACGATCACATAATCACCCAAGGTCGGGTGCCGCTTTGAGGCACGCTGTTTATCAGAATCAACCGCTGGCATCACCCCGCCCAATGTGACGTCATGATAGAGCGTGACATCGCGGCCAATTTCCGCGGTTTCACCAATAACCGTACCCATGCCATGGTCGACAAAAAACCCAGCACCGATTTTAGCGGCAGGGTGAATTTCAATACCGGTCAAAATACGCGCCAATTGCATGATCAAACGGGCAATAAACCTGAGTCCAAAATTCCAAATATGATGTGACAATCGATAGGCCAGCATCACCTGAAAGCTTGGATATAAAAAAACCACAGCTAACTTGTTGCTTGCCGCGGGATCGCGCTCAAGAATGGCATTCAGGTCTCGGCGAAGATTTGTAAACATTTTTGCGCCTATCGGTTTGTAAGGGCCCAGAGAACCACAATATTAACAGCAGGCGGCACCCTCTTTCCAGCAAACAGCTGTTTATCTGGTGAATTGGCCGTCTGCCAGCAAAGAAGTGAAACCTCGCTTGGCCTGTCTCTCATATTACGATATAAGCCATTTCTGCAACAGTACAAGATGATCGGAAAAAAGATATGCCTGAGGTCATTATTAACGGTCCAGAGGGACGGCTCGAATGCCGCTATATGCCAAGTGACGCCTCTGACGCACCGACCGCGTTAATATTACATCCAGAGCCTGATAAAGGTGGCACGATGAACAACCGTGTTACTTATGCGTTATACAAACATTTTCAGGTGCGTGGCTTTGCCGTGATGCGGTTTAATTTTCGCGGAGTTGGGCGCAGTCAGGGAGAATACGATAGTGGCGAGGGTGAGTTATCAGATGCCGCAACTGCTATGGATTGGCTGTAGGCACAAAACCCAGCATCGCGTCAATGCTGGATTGCTGGCTTCTCATTTGGCGCTTGGATTGGCATGCAATTAATGATGCGACGGCCTGAAATCCAAGGATTTATTTCAGTCACACCGCCAGCAACCACTCATGATTTTTCATTTCTAGCGCCATGTCCGGCGTCTGGTTTAATTGTCAATGGTGAACAGGATGACCAGGTGCCTCCAGATGCAATTTACAAACTTGTCGATCGTCTCTCTATTCAAAAAGGGGTAAATATCGAAATTGAAATTGTGCCAGGTGCCGATCATTTTTTCGCTGATCACCTCGAACAGATGATGTCACAGGTATCTAATTATCTCGACGTAGCTATGAGGAATGGTGTGCATAAAGATCCGGATTTTGACCCGCTGGCATAACCGAAAACACAACGGAACGCTAAACTAATGTCCTATAAATCTGATCTTATTCAAACTTTCAGCGAGCGTGGATACATCCATCAAGCAACTGATTTGAATGCGATTGATACACATGCAAACATCAGCATAATCCCCACCTATATTGGTTTTGACTGCACAGCAGATAGCTTGCATGTTGGCTCGCTTGTGCAGATCATGATGCTGCGGATTTTGCAGCAATGTGGTCATAAACCAATCGTCTTGATGGGGGGGGGCACAACAAAAGTTGGCGATCCATCAGGCAAGGATAGTGCGCGGCCTTTGCTATCTGATCACGACATTGAGACAAATAAAACCGGCATCAAAAAAGTGTTTGAAAAATATTTGACCTTTGGCGATGCCCCGACAGATGCTCTGATGGTGGATAATGCCGATTGGCTAGATACGTTGCATTACATTGGGTTCTTACGCGATTTTGGCGCACACTTTTCAATCAATCGTATGATGGGGATGGAA
>CAJWSS010000080.1:0-7337 GCA_913045915.1 uncultured Alphaproteobacteria bacterium
GCATCGCACTTGGCGTTACTTTACCTATTTTACTGGTGATTGATGTTTGGGTTCTCTATGCCATGCGTGATAAAATCAACCGGCAGCTTCTGGTGATCATGACCATATTTGGCATGGCTGGTCATGGTATTGGCTGGGCCTTTTTTGACTATATTTCGAATGATATGCTGACAGCCTTTATTGGGGGAATGTCGGTATTTACCACCATTTTATTTTTTAAACGCCAATTCAGCCCGGCACCGCAATCTGCAACGGCCAGTTATCCTGCATCACATATGTGGCGGCGTGGGGCGTTTTGGTGCAGCTTGTCCGGCATATCCAGCTTTATTTCGGTCACTGGTGGTATACCGCTTCAAATATTTTTACTTCCCTACCAATTACCACGCGCCTTTTATGTTGGCACGGCGGCGGCGTTTTTCTTCTTTTTAAATCTATCAAAACTACCGCTGTATTGGGATTTGGGCATTTTGAATGTGGATGTCGTAATGGTAGCGGCGTTGCTGTTGCCAGCCATCCCAATTGGTGTCTTGCTTGGCAAAAAGATCAACCAGCTATTATCCGACAAGCAATTTTACTTTGCGCTTCATGTGGTCTTGGGCATCACCGGTACAAAGCTTCTGATTGATGTATTTGGGTGATTATTTCATACGCTGAAACGCACGCACAGACCATCTGGTTGCAACAGCTTTGCGGCACCGGTCATTGTTTGCTAGCCTCGCGCCATGGCGGGTCAAAACACAACTGATATATTGGTAATTGGCGGCGGACTTGCGGCGATTTGTGCCGCGATTGCCGCGGCGGAAACTGGCGCGGCGGTGACTGTTGCCAATAAAGGGATCACCGGCACATCCGGGTCATCGGCAAAAGCCGCTGGCATTTTAGCCGCCGCATTTGGCCATGGCGGGTTAGATGGGACCCCCATTGATGATAGCCCGGCCCATCATGCCGCCGACAGCCTTGCCGTTGGTTATCATCTTGGCGCGCCAGAACTGGTAAACATTATGGCTGAACAAGCGTGTGATGCGGTCAACTGGCTAGCACAGCACGGCGTTGCATTCAGCCGGACCGAATCTGGCAAATTTATTCAGCTCAACGCCCCCGGCAATTCACGGCCGCGGGCCTGTTCTGCCATTGGTGGGGGCAGTGCCATTCTGCAGATAATGATTGATGCCGCACGCCGCTTGGGTGTTGTGTTTATCGACCAGTTTTCAGCCTATAAATTACTCATCAATGACGGGCGCGTAATCGGTGCGGCATTTTGCGATGCCGCCGGTACCCCATGCCATATCACCGCCGGTGCGGTGGTGTTATGTGCGGGCGGGGCAACCGGGCTTTTTCCCACGGTCAGCGGTGACACCGATAATGTTGGCAATGGTCTGGTGCTGGGGCTACAGGCAGGGGCGGCCCTTGCCAATCTGGAATTTGTCGAATACACGCTGATTTATCGCGTCAATCATCAGCTGTTACGCATTGCTGGCATGGCACCATTTTTAAGCCGCGGTGGCCGGTTGCTGAATGATGATGGCGCTGATCTTCTGGCCATGCATTTTGCTGGCACTGCGTCCGAACAAATCGGCCGGGCAGAAATTTTGCGTCTTGTACAAACCGAAATAGGCGCCGGGCGTGGGCCTGTTTGGCTAGATTGTACAGATTTTTCAGATGCTGTCTGGGCTGAATTTGAAACCAGTCAGGGTGATGTGATTCTATCCAAAATTACCGCCGCCGGTGGCGATTACCGCACGAAAAAAATTGAAGTCGTACCAGCGGCGCATTCGGTTCTTGCCGGGCTGGTTATTGACCCGCAGGGCGCCACCACCCTGCCTGGGTTATTTGCCGCAGGCGAGAATGTGACCGGCATTCATGGGGCAGGCAGATTATCCGGCAACGGGCTCACGGCCTGTGTTGTAATGGGAAGAATTGCTGGCAAAAACGCCAGCGAAACGGCAAAAATTTTCCCCCGGCCAAATCATGCGCCGGTCAGCCTAGAGACACCAGACAGGCTGGATGCCGCCATGCGTGCAAGTTTGATTGATGCCATGCGCAACGCCGCTGGACAGGGGCTTGGCATTATTCGCAATCAGTCCGGCATCGCCGCGGCGCGGCTGGTTTTTTCAGACATTGTCGATAAATTATCTGCCGCCCATCACCTGCACCCGGCAGACCAAGATATTCTGCAGATGGGCATTTTAGGCCAGCTTATGTGCGATGCCGCGGCGCGCCGCCCAGAAAGCCGCGGGGTGCAGTGCCGAGAGGATGCATTGGAAACCGACACCCAATGGGCAAAATGGCAAATCGTCACCCAATCGGCTGATGGTCGCTATATCTGGACAGAGCGCTTGATGGGTTAGCGAAAAATCTGCGTTGCGCCCCACAAAAGATACAACCCAACAAGACATAACATGGCGACATTAAATTTGGTCAGCCTGAATCCAGTGTTGCCAATTTGCCGTGCCGATGGGGTTGCTGGCGGTTTTGGTCGTATCAGCCCAGCGCGGGTCGCCAATTTGTGCAACAAGGCACCGATCGCCAGAATGGCAATTGTCAGAATAATGAATTTTCCAAACATGCCCACACCCGCCTTTGCACTAGATCAGCCCAGCCTTGCCAGTCCGGCCCTTGTCTAGCAAAACCGGTCTTATCTGGCAAACAAACTCGCCAGTGCGCAACAATCTTGTGATACCACCCTCGCCGCCCACACATAAAAATCCCTACCAACCACGCACCGCCCACAGCTAATGGTTGCGATTGTTATTTTTGGGCCTAAGCTATGACCCACCCAACAAACCATGATGCCTTGCACGGGCGTTATGTTCCAAAATGAATAAAGAGATTTTTATGCAACAACGTCAGCTTGGTTCACATGGCCCCACAATATCCGCCATTGGTATTGGCGCCATGTCATTCAGCGATTTTTATGGTGCCACATCCGAGGCTAAATCACATGCTATTTTGACAGCCGCCTTGGATGAGGGCGTCACCCATATTGATACAGCTGATGTTTATGGAAACGGCACCTCTGAATCGGTGATCGGGTCATTTCTGGCGCATCAGGGCGGCCAAAAACATGATATGTTCTCGATTGCAACAAAGGCTGGTATCGCCACCGACAGCGATAGCGGCAAGCGCTATTTTGACAACACAGCCACCTATCTCCGGCAGGCTGTTGACCGCAGTCTGGCACGTTTGGGCCTTGATCATATTGATTTGTTTTATGTACATCGCCGCGATGCCGACACGCCAATAGAGGAAGTCACTGAAACGCTGGCGGGTCTTGTAAAAACTGGCAAGATCGGCGGGTTTGGATTTTCTGAAATTGCGCCAACATCGCTTCACCGGGCGGCGGCAATCCATCATGTTACCGCGGTGCAATCTGAATATTCCTTATCTGTTCGCAGTCCCGAACTTGGCCTGCTTCAGGCAACCGCCGCATTAGGCACCGCGCTAGTGGCATTCTCGCCCGTAGGCCGGTCACTTCTGACCGACAAGCCGCATGATTTTGACGCCGTGCAATCGATGGGCTGGCTGAAACAAAACCCACGTTTTACCGCTGAAAATCTAGCGGCGAATGTGGCCGCCACGGCTGGGTTTCGAAATTTTGCCAGTGACAAGGGGTGCAGTGCTGCGGCGCTGGCCATTGCCTGGATTTTGCACCAAGCCCCCCATATTATTCCCATTCCCGGCACCAGGTCAGTAACGCATTTTCGGCAACATTGTGCTGGGGCAAAATTACATCTGACAGCCAGTGATTTGGCAGATATTGAAACCTTACTGCCTGTTGGCTGGGCGCATGGTGACCGCTATTCAACCGCCCAATGGGTCGGGCCAGAAAAATATTGCTAACCGCTTATATTTTGGCAAACTTATGCAACGGAAATTTTCCTCTGCATACACCTACAAATGAACCTACCAAGCAAAACCCCATGTCACAAAAACTGATCAAACCAACAAGCCGGGCGACAACGCGATGAAATCAGCGTCCTTTGACTATGTTCGGCCGGACACACTTGATGCCGTCTGTAGCTGTCTAGCCAGCCATCCCGATGCGCGAATTATTGCCGGGGGACAATCGCTTGTCCCGATGTTGGCGATGCGTCTTGCCCGGCCATCATTGGTGGTTGATATTGCGCATATTGACGAGCTTTCCGCCATTCGGGACGATGATGATGCGCTGGTCATCGGGGCCATGGTACGCCAGGCCGCCGCTTTATCTGACCCGTTGGTTGCCACGCATCTTCCGCTTCTTGCCAAAGCCCTAACGCATGTGGGACACCCGCCAACGCGCGCCCGCGGCACTGTTGGTGGTTCGCTGGTACATGCCGACCCATCGGCAGAAATTCCACTTGTTGCGGTGACGCTTGGTGCCAGCTTGCGGATGCGTGATGCTGGTGAAGATGTTGAATTTAACGCCGAAGAATTTTTTATCGGCCCAATGTTGACCATGATCCCACCAACAGCTTGTCTTTTTGAAATTTGCTTTAGAAAACCAACATCTGCCAATGTTGGCACTGGGTTTCATGAAATTGCCGCACGGCGAAGCGATTACGCATTGGCGGCGGCGGCGGCCCATATTGAGGCTGATGATGCTGGCATCGTACAGGATTTGCGCCTTGCGATTGGTGGCATCAGCGATTTTCCACAACGTCTGCCAATAGATGTCCATATTGATATTTCGGCTGGCAAAACAAATCTAGATTCCAACCTCACCACAGCCATTGATGCGGCACTTGATGGCATTGATGTTGTCGAAGATATGCATGCCAGTGCCAGCTATCGGCGGCGGGTGGCCGCGGAACTTGCGTGCCGGGCGGTTGATGATGCTTTAAGCGAGATAGCACAGGATTTGTCATGAACATCACAATTGACATCAACGGCAAAGACGTTTCCGCCGCCATTGAACCACGGGTGACTTTGCTTGATTTTGTTCGAGATGTGGCCGGGTTAAAAGGCACCCATGCCGGATGCGAACATGGGGTGTGTGGTGCCTGCACGATATTGCTTGATGGTGAAGCGGTGAGGTCTTGCTTGATTTTGGCCGCTCAGGCCGAGGGTAGCCAGATCACAACAATCGAAGCGGTCGATGGCACAGCGCGCCAGCCGGGTGAATTATCAGTTATTCAGGATGCCTTTTGCGAAGCGCATGGTTTGCAATGCGGCTATTGCACTCCCGGTATGGTGTTGGCGGCAAAAACATTACTGCAACACAACCCAACGCCAAGCCGTGAACAGGTACGCGAAGCCATATCAGGCAATATGTGTCGCTGTACCGGTTATGTGCAAATCATAGACGCCATTATGCTGGCGGCTGAAAGGCTTCAGGGCCGCAACCAACCCGCCGATGGTGCATGACATGGGGTCGAAACCAATGCGAGATAAAAAATATAGATTTTTATCGCAACCCCGCCGGGTTGTCGAAGACCGCCGATTTGTGGCTGGTAAGGGTCATTATATTGCCGATTATGACCATGCTGATATGGCGCATGTTGCGCTGATGCCGTGCCATTTGCCAGCCGCCAGAATTGACGCCATTGACGCCAGTGCCGCATTGGACATGCCCGGCGTCATTGATGTTGTGACCGGGGCCGAACTTGCCGCCGCAATCGACCCTTTGATGAATGGTCTGGACACCCCAAAAGTCAGACGCTACCCGCTTGCCGTTGGACAGGTGCGTTATGCGGGTGAATGGGTGTGTGCGGTGATTGCCGAAAGCCGCGCAATCGCCGAAGACGCCATTGAACATATTCGCCTTGAAACAACAGCCCTGCCATTTGTACTGGATCCAGAACAAGCCTTGCGTGACGACAGCCCGCTGGTGCATCCAGACCATAACAGCAATGTGTTGCTTGATAAAAAATTTGTCTGGGGGCCAGTGGATGATGATTTTGCCGCGGCAGACCATCAGCTGAATTTTTGCGTCACATGGGGACGCAATTCAACCGTGCCGATTGAAACATTTGGTGTTGTCGCTGAATGGAATGCGTGGGAACAGATGCTGGATATTCGGGCATCGGTACAGATGCCAAAATATGCCGACCAGATTGCCCGTGCATTAGGGCTAGCTGGCAATCAAGTACGTGTCCATTACGATATTGATGTTGGCGGCAGCTATGGTGTCAAACGCGGTATTAAACACGCTGTTTTAATTGGTTATCTGGCACGAAAGCTCCACCGCCCGGTCAGGCTGATTGAAGATCGTTTGGAAAATATGCGTGCTGGTGATGCGCATGGGCCAGAACGCAAATTTGACGTATCGGTTGCCTTTGACAAGGATGGCACGGTGCGATCAATGAAAATGCGGGCCCTAGACAATGCTGGGGCCTATGCTGGCCGCGCGCCGTTTCAGCTTGGCAAACCCATTGGCGCGATTGTTGGCCCCTACCGCATTGGCTCGGTCGCCTATCAGGCAATTTCGGTAACAACTAACAAAGCCGCACAAGAAGCAGTGCGCGGCTTTGGTCAGGCGCCAACAAATTATGCGCTTGAAACCGCGATGGATCGGGTGGCGGCATTCCTGGATATGGACCGGTTGGCATTGCGCCAGCATAATTTCATTAAAACTGATGAATTCCCCTATTTGATTCCAAGCGGTAGCACCTATGACAGTGGCGATTATCACACGGTCATTGACAAAGTGATGGCGGCCGCCGATTACCCGAAACTGGTCGCTACATGCAACCAACTGCGCAAAGACGGCATGATGGCTGGCATTGGTATTGCCGCCTGTCTTGAACCAAGCGGCGGCAATTCATCCTTTGAGCCATTATTAAATGAGACCAACCAGACC
This sequence comes from uncultured Alphaproteobacteria bacterium, assembly GCA_913045915.1. GTDB lineage: Bacteria > Pseudomonadota > Alphaproteobacteria > Puniceispirillales > Puniceispirillaceae > UBA3439. The sequence goes on from CAJWSS010000080.1 coordinate 6,782, forward strand.
ACCACTTGGATGGAGTCATGCCAAATTAATATTGACGCGTTGGGTACGGTGATTGCGCGTATCCATACCACATCATCCGGTCAGGGGCATGAAACTTTGGTCAGCACCGTTATCGGTGAAGTTTTAGGCATTGATCCTGACAGCATTCGCGTGGTTCGGCCAAATTCACTCGAAAGCCTGCCGGGCAATTCACCCGTTGGTAGCCGTATGGCGATTATGCTTGGTGGGGCGGCGGCACGGGCGGCTGAAAAATTAAAGGCCAAGATCATAGCCATTGCCGCGCACCAGTTGCACTGTGACGCGGCCAGCATTCACTATCAGGGCGGCCATATGCTATCGGCTGATGGGCGCCAGATTAGCTGGGACGATATTATTGAATTGGCGCACCGCCAAATTCATGGATTGCCAGATGGTATGGACCCGGGGCTGGCTAGCTTTGATATCATGCAGGTGCCAACCGGCGGTGATTTGCCAAAGGATGGCAAGGTGCATATGTACCCGTGCTATTCATTTGAATTTCATTTGGTGCTGGTGGCATTTGATCCGATTATCGGCA
>CAJWSS010000081.1:0-7099 GCA_913045915.1 uncultured Alphaproteobacteria bacterium
ATCTTGCGACTGTAACCGATGTTTTACAGATTATTTTTGCTGACATAATTCTGTCGGGTGATAATGCCCTTGTGATTGGTATGGCGGCCGCTGGGTTGGTGGCACATCAGCGGAAAAAAGCGATTGCCATTGGCATGGCCATGGCGGCTGGCACGCGTATATTATTTGCCATCATCGCCACCTATCTATTGGCGATTAAAGGCATTTTGCTGATTGGCGGGCTGTTGCTCAGCTGGGTATGCTGGCGGTTTTACCTTGATTTGAAAGAATTTAATCAAGCGTCAGTTGACACTGCCCAGTCATCTGAAACCGGCATCGTGCCAGGTGGTGAAGAAAAATCGGAAAAGAGTTTTTGGCGGGCATTGGTCACAATTTTGGTGGCTGATATATCCATGTCGATTGATAATATTGTCGCCGTTGCCGCCATCGCGCGTGACAATACCCAATTGCTGATCTTCGGCTTGGCACTGGCCATTGCCTTTATGGCGTTTTTTGCCTCGCTGATTATGCGGGTGATGGTGCGGTATCGCTGGTTGTCATATTTCGGGCTATTCTTCTTGATTTATCTGGCGGTAACGATGCTCTATGACGGGTTTGTCGAACTCGGCTTGGTGCCGCTATTTTTGCTGTGAGAGACCCATGGATAAGCTGAATGAGACTTTGTTTACTGTTGCTGGCAAGACCGTATTGGTCACCGGGGGCGGCAGTGGACTTGGTGCGTTTATGGCCACCGCGTTATCTGATGCGGGTGCGCGGGTGGTGCTTGTTGGCCGGCGGTTGGACCGTCTACAGCAGACCCTTGGTGATCGTGACGGGGCGTGTATTGCCCTTGATCTAACGGCAGATAACGCAAGTGCCGAACTGTTTCATCAGGTGGCTAACGAAAACGACCTGCCCGACATTGTCATCAATGCGGCTGGCATCAATCCGCGGATTCATGCGGATGATATCGATGAATCTAGCTGGGTAGGATCGGTCCATTTAAATCTTAATGTACCGTTTTTGGTGGCGCAGAAATTCGTACCCTACATGAAGGCGCAATCATGGGGGCGCATCATCAATATTGCCTCATTGCAATCTAGCCGGGCATTTGAAAATGGTATTTCTTATGGTGCGGCAAAGGGAGGTGTGGCGCAATTAACCCGCGCCATGGCCGAAGCCTGGTCAAAATATGGCATCACCGCCAATGCGCTTGCCCCCGGCTTTTTTCCAACGGAACTGACGGCGCCACTATTTGCTAAACCGGAAATTGCCGCAAAGCTTGCCGCGGCAACAGCGATTGGCCGCAATGGCATAATGGAAGATATGCGCGGCCCATTATTGTTTTTGGCATCCGATGCCAGCGCCTATGTCACCGGACAATCCATCGCGGTTGATGGCGGGTTCACGGCTAAATAAGCGCTTCATTTGGCGCTGAAAAATTAAAAATTATCTTTGCGCCGCCGGATTTCGGCAAATACTTCGGCATCGGTGGCGTCTGTCATTGCCAGATGCGCCCGGATTGATGGATCAGACGCCCGCAAAAACGGGTTGGTTGCCTTTTCCAAATCAATCCGTGTTGGCACTGTTGGCAGGCCATTTTCGCGTAAAGATTCGAATGCAGCCTGACGTTCGGCAAGGGCCGCATTGCCGGGGTCAACAGTCACTGCAAACTGGGCATTGGCAAGGGTGTATTCATGGCTGCAATAGACGATTGTATCATCCGGCAGTGCCATGAGTTTTTCAAGACTTGACCACATCATTGGCGCATCGCCCTCAAATATCCGCCCGCAACCAAGCACAAACAAGGTGTCACCGGTACAGACAATCTTGTCATCAGCGCTGTAGAAATTGATCATATCAAGTGTATGGCCGGGGGTGGCCAAAACATCAATGCGCCGCCCGGCAAATTCAAAATGATCGCCATCACCAAGTTGCGTGTCATACAAATTGCTGACAGCACTATCAATTTTTGGGCCAAGGACTGTCGCATTATAGGCTGATTTTAGCGCGGCCAACCCATCTGTATGATCGGCATGATGGTGGGTGATGAAAATATGTGTAAGCCCCCATCCGGTTTCGGCAAGCGCGGCCTGCGTCGCTTCTGTATCGCCAGCATCAACACAGGCTGTCTGACCGGTGTCGCGGCAATGTAGCAATAATCCGTAATTATCACTGCCATAAGGAAACTGATGTGTTTGAAGTGTCATGATTGATCCCGTTGTCTTACCAAGTGCCAGTATTTTCCATGGATAACCATGGTTCTGCAGGGGCCAGAGCGTCACCTTCCTGCAACAATTCAATCGAAATATTATCTGGTGATTTTATGAATGCCATGCGGCCATCACGCGGGGGACGGTTGATCGTCACGCCGGCATCTAAAAGCGCCTGACATGTGTGGTAAATATTATCCACTTTATAGGCAAGATGACCAAAATTACGCCCATAATCATAGTCTTCTGGATCCCAGTTATAGGTCAATTCCAATTCAGGTGCATTTTGCGCGGCACTATTGTCTTGATCTTTCGGGGCGGCAAGGAAAATAAGGGTGAACCGGCCTTCGGGTACATCTTTGCGGCGCATTTCAACCAAGCCAAGTTTGTTGCAGTAAAAATCAAGTGACTCATCCACATCGCGCACCCGCACCATTGTGTGTAAATATCTCATGGTTTTTTTGTCCTTGGCTGTCGCCGTGCAGAGCCATGTTTACGATCTGCACATACCTTGGTTGTCTTCAAGGCTGATGATTGCAGTAAAGTTTTGGGCTGTCCAGAGTGATATCATGCCGCATGCTCTACCGAAGGCTCAAAGATCAATCCCTAGCAAGGCGGCGCCATCTAACAGGCTTGATGCGTGATAATAGGCTGGAGGTGCCGGCGCTCTTTCAGCCGCAATCAAATCAGGAATTTGTATCACCCGCATGCCAGCGGCAAGCGCCGCGGTTATGCCGGTTTCTGAATCTTCAAATGCGATACAACGTGGCGCGTCGACCCCAAGTTTTTTAGCCGCATCAAGATATACGTCCGGTGCTGGTTTTCCTGCTTTAACCTCGTCGCCGCCGGTCAGATGCGGGATAAATTGCCACAACCCAACGCGGTCAAGAATGGCCCTTGCTTTGGTGCCGGATGACGAGGTCGCGACGGCACGTGGAACCTGCATCTTGGCCAGACAGGCCAGCAGATGATGCGCCCCCGGTTTTACATCGATATGATGGTCAAGAAGCTGGCGATAAACATCCAGCCAATCATCTTTAAATTTCGCCGCGTCTATACCGGCTGGTAGCATGCGGCGCAAAATTTCAATACCTGTTTTCGCATTGCGACCGATCAATTGCCGGTAGTCGTCAAACTGAAATGTCTGATCATAGGCAGCTGCCGTTGATATAAAGGACTGATAAGATAATTTTTCTGTATCAAGAAGCAACCCATCCATATCAAATATGATGGCATCAAAATCAGTGATGGTTTTGGCGTGATGTGACATGGGGCAACAAAGCAAGACCGGCTATGGTCGATGAACCAAGGGTGAGAATAATTTATATTTTTTAGTGTTGATGCTGGGGCGACTATGGCATGATTTCGACGCAAGGGAAACAACCCACCAGATTTAAATCCTGACCAACAGAGATTTTCATGCTCGACCCGCAAAATATTGCCTATTTGGTTGTTCATTGTTCAGACACTGCTGATGATGCGGCATTGACTGGGCGTGATATTCACCAGATGCATCTTGGTTTTGGCTGGGATGGTGTTGGCTATCACCGCATAATTGGTCGTGACGGGGTGATTGAACATGGCCGTCCTGATTATTGGATTGGCGCGCATGTCAAAGGGTTTAATGATGTCAGCCTCGGCGTATGTCTGATCGGGCGGCATCATTTTACCGATGCACAGATGCAGGCCTTAGAGACCGTACTGCGCGACTGGAAAACCGCCTATCCGGCGGCAGAAATTGTTGGGCATTGTGATTTTGACTATACCGACAAAACCTGTCCGAATTTTGATGTTGCGGTCTGGTGCCGGAAATGGGGTCTCTAGCCAATGGCGGCAGTGCAATCAGTTGTCACGCCACAAGCGCCGATTAAAAGCGCGCCACATGCCGCCGCCAGTCTTGATACCGAGGCCCTGTTTGGCGAAACCGTGACGGTCGATGAATGTGAAAATGGATTTTCCCATGTGGTGCTTGGCACCGATGGCTATAGAGGCTGGATGCCATCTGCTTGCCTTGGGGGGATGCCGGATGTCACCCATCAGGTCATTGTGCCGCATAGCTATGTCACCGCTGGTGCTGATGTCAAAAGCCCGGGGATCAGCCATCTGTCGCTTGGGGCGCGTCTTCATGTATGCCCGCACCCCGATGATGATGGCACCAGCCCGTTTGTTGAAATTGATTTTGCTGGCACCCCTGGCTTTGTGCCACGTGTTCATATCAGCCCCTTGTCGGTAGTGTGTGACGATTGGGTTGCGGTGGCTGAACAGCTGATGGGTAGCCCCTATCGATGGGGTGGGCGGGCGTCTACCGGGCTTGATTGTTCAGCTTTGGTACAGCTGTCTTTGGCAGTGGCTGGCAAAGCTGTGCCGCGTGACTCAGGGCCGCAACATGCGATTGGCTATGCGCTGGATGAGACCGATGAGCTACAGCGCGGCGATCTGGTATTTTGGGCGGGCCATGTTGGCATCATGCAAGACCGGGACCGACTGTTGCATGCCAACGCGCATCATATGGCGGTGGCCAGTGAACCGCTAGCGGTCGCGATACGCCGTATTGCCGCAACGACCGGACCGGTCAGTGCGCGCCGCCGGCCGTAAAGTGACCAGCTTTCGCTGGGGCTAATTTGGAATATGTTTTCGGATAAACCAGAGCAATATCAGCGATGGTATCACCATCAATGCCGTGATGATGAAGAATACCCCCCAATCACCATTTAGCCAATCGACCAGCGCACCCGAAGATGATGCCAAGGTGGTGCGTCCCATTGTGCCGATTGACGCCAGCAAAGCATATTGGGTGGCCGTGTAGGTGCGATCAACCAAGAGCGAAATGAAAGTAACAAAGGCGACGGTTGCAAAAGCGGCGGCGATATCATCAAGAAGAACCGCCAGCGCAAACAGCCATTCTGACTTGCCAGTCCATGCCAATATGCTGAACATGACATTGGTAGCGGCCATGGCAATGCCAGCAAATAACAACGCTTTTACCGTACCGGATCGTATCGCCAGAAAGCCACCCAAAATGGTAAAGACTACGGTGGTGATCCAGCCCAGCCCCTTTGAATAGAGCGCAATATCAGATTTTGAAAAGCCAATTTCCTTGTAAAAAATGAGCGACATTTTGCCCATAAAGGCCTCACCGATTTTAAAAAGAAAGATAAAGCCGAGCAGGGTCAGGGCCATCGATAGACCATTTTTACGAAAAAAACTGCTAAGAGGGCCCCAGACCGTGTTGACTAGAAATCCGCCAGCCATGGCCAGATGGCTTGTACCAAAATGCGCCGCTAACCCGTAAGCGGCTTGTTTTTGGGCTTCGATGCGGCTACTGGCACTGGCTTCTGGGATCAGCATTAATCCGATATTGGCAAGGCAAACAAACCCACATAAATACAAAAATGTCAGTTGCCAGTAATTTGTGTGGCCAGCCTGTTCCAGCCAGTCAGCAATAAATAGCATCAACATGCCGCCAATTTTATAACCGCTCCACCACCCAACAACAGCGGTGGCGGCGCCTGCCGCCATTGATGATTTTTCGTCGGCGCCAATCTGCTCGATCCGCAAAGCATCAATAGTGATGTCTTGCGAAGCGGATGCGGTGGCAATCACCAAGCCAAGTCCCATCACCATCCAGATATCGGTCGATGGGTACAAACTGCTCCAACCAATTAGAGCAACCAATATGCAGGCTTGAAAACAGATAATCCATGATTTGCGATGACCAATCCGGTTCGACAAAAGCGGTATGCGGATATTATCAATTAGCGGCGCCCACAAAAAATTGATTGCATATACACTGAAAACAAGCCCGGCCCAGCCAACCGCTGAGCGGCTTAGACCATCCTCTTTTAGCCATAGAGACAGCGCCGAACCGATCAATACCCACGGGAAACCACTCATCGCTCCAAGTAATAAAATGCGCCACATCCGGCGATCGAGATAGGTGGATAATCCTGCCATCAGGTTGGCCTTTAGTTCATTTTTACCAACGTTATGTCTTTTGGTGCTGACAAGCGGATGAAAAGACAAAATATGCTAGCCTAGAGTTGTGATGATATAAAACAGATATTGGAAAAATTTGAAAAACCAGGCGTTTTGATAGCCGCGGATGGCAAATTATGACAGATGATTGGGTTGTGACAGCAGATGATATGGGAGGACATTGGCTTGAAGCTGGTGGATGCCGGGTGGCGGCGCACATTGGCCGGTGCGGCTTGATCAGCGCGGCTGATAAACGTGAAGGCGACGGGGCCACGCCTTGCGGGCGCTGGCCGGTGCGGGCAGTTTATTACCGACCAGACCGGGTGAAATGCCCGGAAACAGTTCTTCCTTGTCATCATCTGACAGCTGATTGCGGGTGGTGTGATGACGTGACCAGCCCCGACTATAATCGCTATGTGAATCGGCCTTATCACTTTCGCCATGAACAAATGTGGCGCCATGATGCGGCATATGATTTTGTGGTGGAACTTGGCTATAATGATGCCCCGGTAGTGGTCGGCCATGGCAGTGCCATTTTCCTGCATTGTATCGCCGCTGGCAAGAACAGCACAGCTGGCTGTGTTGCGGTAGATCGAGACGATCTGGCATTGATCATTAGATCGGCATTACCCAACCAGCATATTTTGATCTTAGATTCATTGCTGGCTGACTAAGAGCGGGACAATCTAGCGTCAATTTCGGCTCGGCGACGGCGTAATTTTGCATTGGTTGGCACCATTTCAGCCATCATGCCGTCAACCACAAACCCCATCTTCACCATGATCATGTTTGATATCAGATTCAGACATATTTTTTGTGCGGTACCCGCTTGAAGCCGAGTTGACCCAGCGATCATTTCAGCGCCAGTTGCCAGTAAAATCGGATATTCGGCAGTGTTCAAAAGGGCGGTATCCGGATTATTGGCAATGCCA
>CAJWSS010000082.1:0-6995 GCA_913045915.1 uncultured Alphaproteobacteria bacterium
GGCTGAATTGTCTGGCAGGCACCAAGCCCGCTTAAAACCATCAAGACAATCGCAATATATCGCCAGATTTTCATAGTGGGATTTGTTCCCTTATGCACGCCACAAATCTGTTCCATCATGAGTCAGTTAGGTAAAAATGCCAACCACCAATTAAGCATCAGTAACCAAAATTTTATGCCGCCGCGCCGTGTCAGCTTTGCCAGCTTGGCAAATCGCTTTTGTTGAATAGACGTTCAGTTTTGCAAAATTCACAGGTGATGAGCAAAGTCCCATCCGCATCAGCCAAATCATTGACATCTTCAACACTCAATTGGGACAGCATTGATTCCACTTTCTGCACATCACAGCGACATTGGTCGGTCACCACGCGGGCTGGGGCCACATGCGGAGCCATAGAGTTAAACAGACGAAAAATGATCTCTTCAGGGGTAAGTGCCGGATCAAGAAGCTCGCCGCGGGTCACTGATGACAGCAATGTCTTTGCTGTGTGCCACGCATCATCACTGGTGGCTTTCGCACCCGCCGCTGCTTCGGCGTCACCACCTTCGGTCGCAATACGCTGAAGCATCAATGCCGATGCCTGCCATCCTGATGCATCTTTATCTGCGGCACATAATACCATGGTGTCGGTCTGTTCTGAATTTTCAAACCAGCGCATGGCGGCGTCACTTAAATACGGCCCATCAAGTTCAACAATGCCCTGATACCGCCCGCCAGTGGCATGATCATCAACGGTAAAAGCAATATAACCGCCGCCCATCAGCGGTACGATATGCACCGCTTCATCATGCGGCTGTGCCAGTTGCATGGCGGCAAGCTGGCTATGATCCTCGTCCAGCGCGCAATAGCCGCGTAAGTCGCCAGACTCAGTTATATCAGCAAATAATGTGCGCACCAGACCATCGCCCTTGGCCTGCAGGGTGAAAACACCATCAAATTTTAAAGTGCTGGACAAACAGGCGGCCAACGCCAAGGCTTCTGCTTGCAGGCGGCCGACCAGATCGGGATAGGCATGTCGTTCAATAATAGTGCTGGCGGCTGGGCCAACAGACGCCATACGCCCGCGGATCAGCGCCACATCACTCGACCCATCAGCCAGATAAAATGGCAGGATCTGTGACCCGGCCGGTACATTATCGTTGAGCATCACCCCATCCTGAATCAAACTATATCACCGCGATGCACCAGAGCGCGTTATTTACCGGCAAAGCACCAAGCCAAAATAGCCTTTTGCGCATGCAAACGATTTTCCGCTTCATCAAAAACCGCGGATTGCGGGCCATCAATGACAGCCGCAGACACTTCTAAGCCGCGCTTAGCGGGCAGGCAATGCATAAAAATTGCGTCACCTGCCGCTTGTTTCATTACCTCTTCATTCACCTGATAGGCCGCCAGATCCTGCTGTTGACTGCCGCCTTCCTGCCCCATCGACACCCATACATCAGTGACCACGCTTTGCACCTGATCAACAGCCTCGGCCACATCTTCGGTGAGGATGATATTTCCACCCTTGGCCCGTGCCCAAGCCAATAATTCAGCCGGCGGTGCATAGCCATGCGGACAAGCCATACGCAATTGAAAGCCGAACAGGGCCGCCGCCTCAACCCAACTACTGGCCACATTATTGCCATCTCCAAGCCATGCCACCGTTTGACCAGCAAGCGGCCCGTGATATTCAATCATGGTTTGCAAATCAGCCATCAACTGGCACGGATGCGATCGGTTTGTCAGCGCGTTGATCACCGGCACTGTGGCATGTTCTGCTAGACTGAGTGCCGTATCGTGATCAAAACACCTAATCATAATGGCGTCAACATAACGCGATAAGACACGCGCTGTATCTTCAATGGTTTCACCGCGTCCAAGCTGTAAATCCTGCGCCGAAAGCACCAGCGGCGTGCCGCCAAGCTGAACAATACCAACTTCAAAAGACACCCGTGTCCGCGTCGAGGGCTTTTCAAAGATCATCGCGACCGTTTTGCCTGCCAGCGGCTGTTCATGGCCGGCGCCAGCACGCTGTGCCTGCTTCATCGCCTGCGCATGATCCAGTATCATTTGCAGCGTGTCTGCTGAAAAATCTTTCAGATCAATAAAATGCCGCATCTTCCGTGGGTCCTATCCGCCGAAGTCAATTTTCAGGCCGCGCCAAGTTGCCGGTGAAGCGCCGCTATCAAAATATCAATCTCGTCACGGCTGATGATTAACGGAGGCAATAAGCGCAATGTATTTTCAGCCGCCGGCACACATAACAGGTGGTCATCACGAAGCGCCGCCACCAGTGCCATCAGATCAACCCCCTCGGCAAGGCAAATGCCGCGCAAAAATCCGCGTCCCCGAATTTCGCTGATCGCCGCGGGAAACGCCGATTGCAAATCGGTTAAAGCTGCATCCAGATAGGCGGCACGGGCGCGGACATCTTGCATAAATCCATCTTCAGTCAACACGTCAAGAACCACCGCCGCCGCCGCCATCGCAAGGGGGTTGCCGCCAAAAGTAGAGCCATGCGTCCCCGGGGTCATTGCCGCGCCAACCGCCTGTGATGCAATCACCGCGCCGACTGGAAAACCGCCAGCAAGGCCTTTGGCAAGGGCCACAATATCCGGCTTGATGCCACTTTGCTCAAACGAAAATAAATGACCGGTACGGCCAATACCGGCCTGCACCTCATCCGCAATCAACAGCGCACCAAATTCATCAGCGGCGGCACGTGCATCTGCTAGATAGTCATCAGGCACCTGTTTGGCACCCCCTTCACCCTGTACCGACTCGATCATCACCGCGGCCACATGCGGCCCCATCGCCGCGCGCAGTGCGTTCATATTGCCAAATGGCACATGCGCAAATCCAGCCGGCATAGGGCCAAATCCGGTGCGAAATGCGGGGCGGTCCGTTGCCGCCAGCATGCCAAGTGTACGGCCATGAAAGGCACCAGTTGCACATAAAATTGTGGTGCGGTCAGCCATGCCTTTTTCATAGGCCGCACGGCGCGCTATTTTTACCGCCGCTTCGGTGGCTTCCGCCCCAGAATTACAAAAAAACACCTGATCAAGACCTGAAAGTGACGCCAGTTTTTTCGCCACAGCTTCCTGCCCAGGGATACGGTAGAGATTTGACGTATGCCACAATTTGCCGGCCTGATCCTGAAGCGCCGCTACCAACCGTGGATGCGAATGACCGAGTGTGTTGACCGCAATGCCGCTGGCACAATCCAAATAGCGTTCGTGCGTCTCGCTTTCTAGCCAGCAACCATCGCCGCGCACAAAAGCAATTTCAGCCCGCCCATAGGTGTTCATCACCGCGGTATCTGCAGCGTAATCTGTCAAAGCGTGTTTATTGTCCATACCAACATGGCTCTGCGGTCATTTTGTCCAAAAAATCAAACCACCAGCGATGCTCCTATCACTGGTGGCGTAACATGGCCGGACGACCATGTAATACATCTTTGAAATGCCACCTTTTTTACCGATTTGTCAAGTCAACCAGCCAATTTGCAAAAAGTTCAGCAGGCTGGTGCCGGCATAGGCGTATCCGCGTTTTTTGTCACCACCAGCTAGTCCTGAATGAAATGTTTGGCCAGCCGCAACCCTTGCGATTGATAATTTGACCCGGCACTACCATAGAGCACATCCGGCACGGCCAGCATCGGTTCATAGACAAGACGGCAAACCGTTTGCCCCTGTTCAATAAGGAACGGCACATCATGCGAGCGCACCTCGAGCACGGCGCGGGTCTTGCCGGCTCCCAATTCAGCCATGCCAAAGCCGGGGTCAAAAAATCCGGCATAATGCGCCCTGAATTCGCCGACTCGCGTGTCATAAGCGCGCATTTCAGCCGCATGGTCACGTGGCACAGTGACAAATTCACGGCTGGCCAAAATATAAAATTCATCCGGATTTAACACCAAACCGCCAGCCGCCAGATCAGACGGGGCAACACGTTCCCAAAATGCATCAACCGGGCAACTTGCCGGGGCATCAATATCAATCAACCCGGCATGTTTGCGGGCGCGCCAGCCAATCATGCCACTTTTTTGATCTGGTTCCAGATTTACCGTCAGCCCAACACCGTCACGAATATCAACCTTGTCCCCACGGTCACCATGTACCAGCCCAACATTTGTATGCAGCGACTGCATGGCATCATCCGATACGGCGGCTTGTCCTTGTCGCAACCGCAATTGTGACAGACGTGATCCGGCACGCACCAGAACCGAAAATGTGCGTGGTGAAATTTCTGCATAAAGCGGGCCTTGATAGCCATCAGCAACTGATTCAAATTCAGTGGCATGATCGCAAATCAGTCTGGTAAAAATATCCAAACGCCCAGTTGAACTTTTCGGATTGGCCATTGCTGAGACGCCGCTTGGCAAGGCCAGTGACTCTTGCAATTTCACAATATAGACACAGCCACGTTCAAGAACCGCCCCATCGGTCAAGTCAATCTTGTGCATGGCAAATTTGGCCAGCTTGTCTGCCACCGTCATTAGACTGCCCGGCAGAAATGACGCTTGGACGCGCCACGCATCTGCGCCAAGCCGCAAATCCAGACTGGCGGGTTGCAATTGTGCGGGGGTGATCTGCTGGTCAGCCGATATTGCGCCATCATGAATGGCCTGTTGCAAATGCTGTACTGGTAAGATGCCGTTTTGTGGCTGTTGTCCTTGCATGTGGTAACCCTATTAATTCTGTCTGTCAGACGCTGTCAAAAATGGGCGCACGCATGCACCAATTGAAGATCCGGACGTTCATACCCTATGATTTAAGCCGGTACCCAGACGACAACGCCCGGTAGCACAGTAAACCCAGCCCTAAATTGACCGCACAAAGACATAAAAAGCCAGTCAAAAGTGGCCGATCAGCCACGCCAATCATCCCGTAGCGGAACCCATCAATCGCATAAAAAACTGGATTGAGCGCGGCCAGCGTGTCAAATGGCGCAGGCAAGCGGTTTATCGAATAAAAAGTACCGGATAAAAATGTCAGCGGCTGAACGATAAAATTTGTGATGGCGGCCATTTCGTCAAATTTATTGGCCCAAATACCCGCCAGAATACCAGCCAAGGACAGCGCCAACGACCCAAGCAACAGATAAGCCAGCACGATCCAAGGATATGCCGGCAAGCCATGCCCCCCCAGACTGACCAATGTGACCGCAGTCACAATACCCACACAGACCCCCCGCGTCATACCAGCCATTGCCAAACCAAACAACAACTCACCCGGGCCCAATGGCGGCATCAATAAATCGACAATATTGCCCTGCACCTTGGAAATCACCAAGGATGATGAGGTGTTGGCAAAGGCATTTTGCAACACATTCATCATGATCAGGCCGGGCACCAGAAAGACCACAAAATCAACACCGCCAGCCAGATTGCCGCGGTTGCCAATGGCCACAGAAAAAACCAGAAGAAATAGCACCGAGGTAATCACCGGCGCGGCCAATGTCTGCAGCGCTACTGCCATAAATCGTTGGACTTCACGGCGATATAATGTCGCCACCCCAATCAAATTTATCTGGCCAATAAAAATCGGCCGAATCGGCATAGATGCGGGGTGAGATGGCGCGGTGCTAGATGGTGAAGGTGGTGTTTCAACTGATTTCATCGGCACAAAATAGGCCGGCTTTCGCAGAACTGCAATGGGGTTGCGGCTGGCTTTTGCGTTTCCGGTGCAAAGCCACTATCCTGCCAGCTGGCATGGCGCCCGCGGCACCAGCATATTTGTGAGTATGGACAGCAACAATGCCCCGAAAACCGGCACATCTGCGCATGATGAACAAAGCGGTTGATTATCTTGGCCGCTATGCCAGCTCGCGCCACAAGCTTGCACAAATACTGCAACGGTTCGCCACCCGCAAACTGACAGATTACGACCCAGACGATATCGCCGCCGCTATCCAGCAGACAATTGATCACTGTAGCAAGCTTGGTTATCTGGACGACCAACAATTTGCCGTGACAGTGGCGCGTAGTCAGCGGCGCCTTGGCCGGTCGCAGGCGGTGATCCGTCAGCGCCTGCGCCAGCATGCACTCGATGATGATGTAATAGCTCAGGCGCTGGCCGAGGCTGATGAAAATCGCGCCAATGGCGATCTGCAAGCGGCGATTCGCTTTGCCCAACGCCGCCGCCTCGGACCATTTGCCCAACGCCGCAATGCGCACCACCAGCGTCTGGACACCCATCAGTGGAAACAACGCGATCTTGGGGCCATGGCGCGGGCCGGGTTTTCCATGGCCACCAGCCAGCTAGTTCTTGACCAAGAAGATCCCGACACAATTGATGACTTACTGCACAGGTTGGATTAGTCGGACTTGCCGATCTGCAACAGCTACGATAAAACAGCATAAGGGCGCATGTCGAAGATGTAAAAAAGACCGAAAAAACGGGTCTGGGGGGGATAAATGGATCAGGAGCCTATTTTTCAGCCAAGCCAAGCGCTTGCCAAACAAGCACATATTGATGCCAAGGGGTATGAGGCACTCTACGCCGAATCGATCGCTGACCCAGATGGGTTTTGGGCGGAACATGGCAAGAGAATCGACTGGATTAAACCCTACAGCCAGACCAGTGATGTGTCCTATGACGCCAACGATCTTCATATCAAATGGTACGCTGATGGCACTTTGAACGCGGCAGCCAATTGTCTTGACCGACATCTGGCAGAACGCGGTGATCAGACCGCCATTATTTGGGAAGGCGATGAACCAGACCAGCAGCGCCACATAACCTATAATGAACTACATGAAGAAGTGTGTAAATTTGCCAATGTGCTAAAGGCCAATGGCGCTAAAAAAGGTGACCGAGTCACGATTTATATGCCAATGATCCCAGAAGCTGCGGTAGCTATGCTAGCTTGTGCGCGCATCGGTGCCGTACATTCTGTGGTGTTCGGCGGGTTTTCACCAGATGCGCTGGCCGGTCGTATTCAGGACTGTGACTCAACCATGATAATCACCTCCGATGAGGGCGTTCGTGGGGGGCGTCCGATTCCAC